>NZ_JBFRTQ010000038.1:0-110648 GCF_041474195.1 Vibrio sp. 10N.222.52.C3
TGTACATACTCCTTAAATTCTTGATTAAAGGTAAGCAAACTCAAGAGATATAAGAAATGATACTTATTATAAAACCCTTCCACTAAGTTACACGAGTAAATATGCTTTAATATAGAAATCGCTTCCCTAAGCTTCCCCTCAACAATAGAGAAATGGCACATCAAAAGCTCTTGTTCAATATCATAATTTACAACTTTATCTTGCATATCATCACTTCGGTTGTATTTTTTTTCCTTTAATAAGGATATTTGCCTAAACTCATTTAAAGCTTCAATTTTTAATTTTTTTGGATCTTCTTCAACTTCTTCTTCGTTAACTAATGAACGATTTTGCTGAATCGAGTCATGAATAAAAAGAATGCATCGAATATAATTATAACGAGCTTCTAAACTATCGCGATACGTGTCGATGTTAAGTTCGTAATACATCATAAACCTGGCAGCAGCACTTCTATAGTCCCCCTGAGATACACATAAGTTTGCAATAACCAACTCACGTTCAGGGTTACCAGGGGTCAACTCAGAAATAATAGTAAACTGCTTTATTGCTTTAGGTATATCACCATTATAAATGTCATATTTTGCATTTAGCGTCATCGCTTGCGTCGAATTCGGTACCTTTGCTAGCATTTTTTCAACAATAGATTGTGCTCTAGCAAACTCACCTAGCTCTATTAAGCTATCAGCTAAGCCAGCATTTGCCCACTCAACGTCTTTTTCAACAATAATTGAGTCATATAGCTCTTTCGCTTCATTAAACATATTTAACAATGCGTAGAACTCTCCTCTAAACTTTTGAATTAGAAAATGGTATTGAGGGTGTTCAAACTCCAGTTCATCACATAAATTAAGACCGCGAGTATAATCTTTCTGATTTTTTGCTTGGTAAAGCTGATATAAAGCAGATTTTCTTGCTAGAGACCTTCGGATCTTATTAGTAAAATAAGCTGAATTAAAAGGCTTTAAAATATATTCATCAGGAGAGAGCTCAATAATAGAACGAACAATTTTTGATAATGATTCGCCAGTTATCACTATAAAACTACTTTTTGGTTTTATTAAACTGTAGTGTTGAAGCTCTTCAAAGACTTGTTTGCCATTGAGGCGTGTATAAAAATTATAATCGCAAATAATCAGGTCAAAACCCATTTTTTTACAGTGCCAGATAGCAGCTTTAGGATCTTTTGCATGATAAATATTCTTATCATTCAAACCTAAGCTAATCAGCATTCTTCGAATACTCGACAAGATCACTGGGGAGTCATCAACTATTAAAGCTAATATGTCACTGTAATTTTTCATAAATGGGTTGCTCTCCTATAACCGGGCAAGTGTAACATGACCAACTTTGTAAATAATCCCCCCAGTTACAAAAAAATGTGATGCCAGTTATTCTTGACTTAAGATCACACTTTTCACACCAGTAATATCCAGCTAATTGATATGAAGAAGAATAACAAAAAATATGTTACTCACCCTGAATTCATATCAAATCTCAATTTTTCATCTCAAAACGATATAGTGATGAATGCCCGCTTCTCTCAGAATGCGCACCAGCAACGCCGCTATACAAATGAAACACGATGAGAAGAGAAACCAAACAAGTGAACCTATCAGACCACATCATTCAAGAAGCCTTCGAAAACGACTGGCACACCTGCTTTTATCAGCCAAAGGTTGAACCTAGTATCGAGAAAGTGACTGGTGTTGAAGCGCTGTTTCGTTTAGATATTCCAGAAGAAGGGATTTTCTCTCCAGGTGTGTTTATTGATCGTGCATTTGCATTGGGTTATGAAGAAGAGATTTTCTTTAGTGTTCTTGAGCAATCACTGACAGAGGTAAAATCTCTCTCATCTCACTTGAACTTGGCAGTTAATATCAGCAAGAAGGTGTTGGCTAACCCTGATAACGTGGAAAAGGTTCGCGAATTACTTTGGAATACGTCGTTCAAAGCAAAGCAGCTTACTTTTGAACTGAGCGAAAACGATCAGTTGGATGACCAACTTTGTGAGCAGATAAAACGCTTTCAATCTCTTGGCATTAAAACCTCAATCGACGACTTTGGCATTGGCCATTCAGATATGAATAAGGTGATGAGCCTTACTTAATGTTGATGAAGTGAAGTTTGATAAGTCAATCGTGAATAGCGCAGAACCAGCACGTTCGGACTTGGTGAAGCGCACGTTGGCGTACTGCAAAGAGTCTGGAATCGAAACCGTGGCAGAAGGTGTTGAAGATACGGATACACATCAGCTCGTCCACCAGCTAGGTTTTGATAGCTATCAGGGCTTTCTATATTCAAAACCACTGCCTTTGACCGATCTTAGACTTGTCATGTAAAAGTGAGTACTCAAGCAAGGTTAATTTAAGACAAACTCGACGCTTTTCTTTTTCTGCTTAAGATCGTGATATCGAATGCACTTGAAGTAAATATCGTGTTTGTTTTGGATGTTCTGAGAGAACGGGTTATTCACTACTTTCTTTATATCAGCCTTGAAAAATGGCATGCCGAGTTTGCTCATATACGGCTCTAAGTAAAGATCATAGAGGAACTGGGACATTGCAGGATCAAGAGTAGGAAAGCGGAATTCAGTACCCGATAAATTGTCCGCCATGTAATCGAAGATCTTACGACGAATAACAATACTAACGGCACCAACACTGCAAAGCATCTTACTTAACCCGTCATACACCACATGCCCAATAATGACGCCCTCAAAAAGAAAACACAGTACCTGCATATCTTCTTTTATTACGCCTAGATGTTTAGAAACCTCGATAAAATCTTTGCCATAGGTTTTTTGATGCATGATTTGAATCGATTTGAGTCTTTTCGCTGGAAGTGTCCCCATGCTATATGACTCAACACTCGTCACCTCATAGTCATAACCAATATCAACACTGAATGGACGCTCCACATTCTTAGTGGCAGCTTTCACTTGCACCATTTCTTCAACGGAAAAGTCGTAATCTAGCTGAAAGAAGCTTGCGATACCCAGACGGCGCACAAAACTCGGTACTGTTTTTGCCCTTTCCCACTGGCTCACCATTACCTGATTCACACCAGAGAATGCCCGATGAGAATGGGACAACAACTCTGCGAATTCTTCCTGAGAAATGGATGCTGCTTCGCGAAGTCGTTTTAACTCTTCTGGAAAATTCTCTTTATTCATCGGTCACTTACCTAGCTTTTTTATCAGTGTAGTTCACTTACGCTCGTTAATAAATGGCGCTTTCAACATCGCTTTATTAAGTCAGTTAATTAATGAAATTGATTCACAAATCAAAGTAAATCGCTCACAATGACCATTAAGTTCGTCGTTGAAACTAGCTTAACTGGATACTTATGATTAACCCAAAACTCATCGCCCTGCTTCCGGATCTCGCCTCGTTCATTTTGGTGGTTAACGAAGGTAGTTTTACGGCTGCAGCAAAACAGTTAGGCGTGACACCATCAGCCTTGAGTAAGCTCATCACCCGCTTGGAAAAAGCGCTATCGGTGAAACTGTTTGAGCGTACCACTCGTACCCTTATCATTACGCAAGCGGGTCAATTGGTTTATGATCAGAGTGTGGTGATGATCAACGCAGCGCAACAAGCCGTTGAACTGTCTACCTCCGACCATACCGAACCTGCAGGCTCGATAACGGTAGCGGCGCCTGAAGCCTTCTTGAATTCGGTATTGCAGCCTTTCGTTGTTCCATTCTTAAATCAGTATCCAGAAATCCAACTTAAATTGAGAGCGGCTGACGGCGACATCGATATTTTACGTCAAGGCATCGACATTGCTTTCCGCCTGACTGATAAGCCCGACGAAAGCTTAGTATTGAAAGAGTTAGGAAAAACAAACCTTGTGTTGTGTGCAAGCCCTGACTATTTAGATGCCAAGGGGATTCCTCACCACCCTACCGAACTGTCTGAACACGACTGTTTGTATCTTGCAGAGACAGACAAAGATCACATTTGGGATTTTCTTAAAGATGATGAATTTCACACGGTACCCGTCAGTGGGCGTTACGCAGTTAATCATTCGCAGATGCGACTAAAAGGTGTGAAAGAAGGTCTAGGTGTAGGTATTTTCCATGACTTCGTGATTCAAGATGCGTTGGCTGAAGGCTCCGTGGTACAAGTGTTGGAAGATTGGACCATCAAGAGTAACTACCATGGTGCTATCGCGATGCAATTTGCTCAAACCAAGTATATGCCCGCACGACTGCGTGTATTCATTGATTACGCCATGAAGCACTTAGGTGACAAGTTGGCAGGAGAAATAAACTGATGCTGAAAGGAATACACCACGCGGCCATAATCTGTTCAAACTACGACGCGTCGAAACACTTTTACACTGAGATTTTGAAACTTGAGATAATTGCCGAAAACTATCGTGAGGCTCGCCAGTCGTACAAACTTGATTTAGCGCTACCTAATGGTGCTCAAATAGAACTATTCAGCTTCCCTAACGCGCCAGAAAGGCCTAGCTTTCCTGAAGCTCAAGGGCTAAGACACTTAGCTTTTTGTGTTGATGACGTTCAACAAATCAAAAGCTATTTGGAAGAACAAAGAATCGAAGTCGAACAGATCCGAATTGATGAATTTACAGGTAAAGCATTTACTTTTTTTGCCGATCCTGACGGGCTTCCGTTAGAGCTTTATGAAATCTAGAGCTTTATCAAATATAGAGCTGTACAAGTCTAACGTCTTCTTAATAAACAGAGCATGTCATCTGAATAATGAAACTGACCTCCTCAAAAAGGAGGTCAGTTTGTATATCAATTAACTCAATGCCGTCTTGAATTTCTCAACGCGTGAAAATAGTAACCAATCCAGCAGCATTGCTGTCACGATCGTCGCTCCCGCCAGTGGAAACAGTACTGAAATAACTATCACGATCACTAAACCTGTCTTCCAAAGCCCTGCATCGCCAAACTTCGGTGGCGTGCCAAGCTTTCTTTGACCTGAAGGTCTACGTATCCACCACATCACACCGCCAGTCACGGACACAACAATGAACGCCAAACAAAACAAAGCATTTAGAAGCTTGTTAATGATGCTGATGTCACCTTGATGCAATGAAATACCTACCGCTAACGTTTTGGCAATGAAGTTATAATCTTGCCATGTCACCTCACCCAGAATACGACCTGAGTATTGGTCGAGGTGCGTAGTATGGTCCTGCGTTGGATCAATGATGTCACCGCCCATAGTGTTGGCTGTGACCGTGTAAACACCCGTTTCTGAACGCGGGAAATTCACCTTGTATCGTGTAAAGCCAAGTGAGTATGCTTTTTCAGTAACGTCATCAATGTCGAAGTTGCTTGCTGACAACACATGTTGAGAGTGATCTTCACCCATCTTAGAGTGATCATGAGGTTCCGTCGCCTCTTCCACATGATGAACGTGTTCTGCTGGCTTATCTTGAGACAAAGGCAATAGTGTTTGCTCCAAGTTCCAAGGTAGCTCTTCTTCTGAGCCATGGTTGAGGGAAGCGTGCGTCTTATCAGACAACGGAATATCGTCCCACATTTGAGCAGGGAAAGTGCTCCATGCTTGAACAAGCTTACCGCCCCAAAAACCTGTCCATGCCAATCCAGACAGAATAAACAACAACAGAACGAGCGATAACACACCTCCAATGTTCGCATGCAGATCACGCATTAAAATACGCGTTCCTGAACCAAATCGAAGCTTAAGAAAACCAGCGCGGCTCGCGTTATCTCTAGGTAACCATAAGTAAATACCACTGATGAGCAACAGAATAGACAAGCTTATTGCGACTTCAATTAGATAATCACCCCAATCACCAATCAACAAAGTGCCGTGAATGTCATTCGCGAGTTGGTACAGGCTGTCGCTACGCGGAATCTCTCCGACCACTTCGCCCGTATATTGATTTACCGTGGCGAAGACCGATGTGCCGTCTACAAGTGCTACCGAAAAGCGGTTAGCCAGATCAGGAGCTTTGCTCGGAACAAACTGGGTAACCGAACCTTGTGGGTATTGAAGTTGTACTGCAGCTAACTGTTGTGACACTTTAATCGACTCGCCCGATGCAACAATCTCTAGGGCTTCGTGGTGGAAAGTCAATTCGATTTCATCATCAAACAGCATCACCAAACCAGTAATGCTCAGCATTAACATAAACGGGATAACAAATAGCCCAGCATAGAAGTGCCAGCGCCATGTGAGGAAATAGAGGGTTTTATTGCGGTCTTTGCTTTTTATATTGGTTTCCGAACCGGTTGTTGCACTGCTTTTAGACTGCGAAGTTGCTTGTGCTTTCGCAGGGGTTTGAGATTCATTTCTCAACATTATAATTTCCTTTGACACACGCAAACATACCTTCTGAAAAATCAGAAAGTAATCTGAGCATGTTTAACTTTACTTAATACTTTATTTTTTAATTATTTTAATGGGTTAGGTTTAAGCAATAACAAAGGGAGGGCCGCGCGGGGCTTGCCTCGTGTAGCGTTCGCTTAGAGCCAAAAAAGCGTAGCTGTCGGAGACAATAGAACTCAGTCGAGTTGTCAGTAGTGTAGTGGGAAGTTCATCTTGGTGAAACGTGGAAAAATGGCTAAACGGACACGGCTTTCCTTTATGAGTATTAGGTTCGCCTTCTTCGATTTGAACCAATTCAAAGCCATTGACCGTACATAACGACGCCCATACTCCCGCACTATTACCATGAGCATTGATAACAGGCATTAATGTCACTAGCGCCCAGCTTAATGCTGTTGCAAGTAACATGAAGAAGTTGAACGAGGTTCGGCGCATTATTCCAAGTCTTTATAAATTTCCCTTATTATGAGGGACTTGGAATATAGGTAAACGTAAAGATTAACAGCAAGTTAAAAAATTGAAGCTAACGCACACTCTTTTTCGTTAAATACTGGTTACAACACTAAAACTAAGAAAGTAATACTCATCTCTTTGCAGCAGGCTTTCGATAAAAGAGACAATAAAAACGCCGCCTTACACCTTCCTCGAAAGAGGGTAATGTAAGGCGGCGTTTTAGAAATCGAATCTTGAGGTTTGCTCTTTGTTACCTATCTAGCAAACGTTCATGATTAACGAATTAACCGAAGATCTTGCTCCAGATGCTTGGGTTACGCTTCTCATGGTACTCTTCACGAAGGCCATCAATAGTACGAAGTTCTCGCTGTGCCGACGCTAAGTCACCTTGGTCTAGCTTCTGCTCAATGCTATCCAGTGATGCACTGATCTTTTTGAAGCCTTCCATGAAGTTGTCTTCTTTCTCGACTGGGTAAACACCCGTTTTCAGCTCTGCCACTAGCGTATCTAAACGAACGATAGGCTTTTGCATCTCTTCAATGCTTTGAGCTTCTGCCGCTTGTTTGAACGCAAGCTTCATTTCTTGCATGTTTTTCTTAAGGTCTACATTAGCAAATGCGTTGCCAGACAATACTGAAGCAGCGATTAAGCCAGATAAAAGGATTGAGCGAGTTTTCATTGTTTCTCCAAGTGAAGCGGTGTCTTTGAAGTTAGAGCCGTCATTACTGTGGCACTTCGACTTTATTATTTTAGGCTAGTGTATACAAAAATCTTTCAGGCACAAAAATTGATTGTGTCGAAATGCAAACCCGCCGACATTCTCTTAAACAAGATCTGAATATTCTGGGATTTCATTACGACCGCGCAAGGCCAAAAAGGCTAGGAACTGCTTTGGCGAATGGGTAATCACTTTACTCGAATCTACGCCCACTTCATCTAACAATGCTGCGACTAAGTCTAAGCCACCGACATCCAAACAGAAATGCGCATCGCTGCCTGTTGTAATAAATGCACCCTTCGCTTTCGCTATTCTTGCAATCTCATAGCAGCGGTCAACACTGCCAACTCGGCTATTGCCTTTGAGTGTGGTGTTGTTGATCTCAATCGCCACGTTGTTCTCAACCGCACATTGAATAACGGCTTCGAAATCGAAATCAAAATTAGGATTGCCTAAGTGACCAAGCGCATCAATTCGACCGCCCTTAATCACATTCAACAATGCTTCTGTATGGGTAGCGACATCCGATGGGCGAAATACTGGCTCATGAAAACTCGCGATCACCCAATCCAAGTTCTTATCCACACTCGGATGAATGTCGATTTCACCCTGTGTGTTCATGATGTTTGACTCAACACCTCGAATAATTGCGACATCTTCAATAAAACGAGGGAGCACACGTTGGTTACTGAAGAACCAATAGTGTGGCGCGCCCGGCATTGATTCTGAATGATCAGTAGTACAAAACATGGCTAAACCATTTTGCTTTGCCGACTTGGCGTTTTCGATCAATGTGCTGTAAGCATGACCACTTGCGTATGTGTGGGTGTGAGTATCTACTTTGAGTTCCATGAATCAATGCCCTCTTCGCTCGGTCAAAATACGTTTTTCAGAAAGTAACTCTGAATCTCTTTCAGGAAAAGAATACTTCAGAAAATGAATGCCTAATGGCAACAATTCGGCCAGTTTATCAGCTGAAAGTGACAATTAGCACCCAAACATAAAGGTTTATTACTGGTTCATTTACACGACACGGGAATACGTGGCTAACCAGAGCCAGCCAGCGCTTGGCCTTATCTAAGTAGAACCGCACACACTCGGTAATTGCGCCAATTTTTTGCAACCTACCCAAGTTCGTCAATACTTAAACCAGTCTACAAACCGGAGTGTTAGATGAGAAGAAGACGATATCCGCTGAGTATCCACATCACTAGCCTTTTCCTAATTTTGACAACACTTGTCGGTGCGGTATTGATTTCGATAAGTTATCGGCACTCCCAAGAGCTGCTGCTAGGCACAGTGCGCGAGATCAGTAATGAGCACCGCGACAAACTGGAATCAGTATTTAAACAAGCCATTGCCCCTGTTATCACAACCTTAAATGTGATGGCGGTGAGCCCGTTTGTTGCTCATCAAGCTTCCGCTGTCGAAAAAGACTCTTGGCTTGCTTCGGTCGATATCATCTTCAAGCAAAACACCAATTTGGTCGCTCTATTTTATGGTTCTGAAGATGGTGACTTCAGAATCTTTCGTCCATTAAGCACCAATAAACAGAGAGCCGAAAACAGCGCGCCCGCTAAAGCGACCATGATGGTCAGCAGCACCAATCTAGACGGTGAAAACTTTATTACCTATCTTGATGGCGCACATCAAGTGATCAGTACTCGACAAGCAGAGAGTAAGTTCAACCCCACAACTCGTCCTTGGTTTCGTAACGCAAAGCCTGATGGCTCAATACAACTCTCTGAGCCCTATCTATTCTATTTCCTGCAAACCAATGGCATTACACTCTCTAGGCGTTCTGCCGATGGCAAGCATGTGGTTGGTGCCGACTTTACGTTGAGTTCCCTCTCTTCTCAGATCAGTGAATTAGCTTATTCTCCGCAAACCCGACTCGCCTTGTTCGATCAACATTTTAATCTTCTCGGTCAGCATCAACTTGAGCTATCAGTACCCAAGCCTGACTCCCAATCTGATGACACAAGTAAAACTGAGCAAACGAACAACCAAACGACGGGGAATCTCTCTGGCAGTGAGCAAGACCAAAGCTTCTTTAACGTGCCCAAACGTGAACAGATGGAAGCATTGAAAGCGTCCGTTATTGCGCCGCTTATCTCTGATGAAGAGAAGTTTAACCTCAATCTAAAAAACGTTGAGTACAACTTAAACACTTGGGCACTAACGCTAACGCCGGTTCAACTGACTCAAAATGTCACCTTACACTTGGCAGAAGCGACGCCACACAATGAGCTGCTCGCTGATCTTATCTCGATGCGAGACAAGCAAGTTGCGGTCGCGATTGGGATGTTGTTCATCTGCTTCGCTATCGTATGGTTTGTTGCTAATCGACTGTCTCAGCCGCTCAATACGCTGATGCAACTCACCGACAACATCGCTCGGTTCGACTTCAGGCGTACTCATTATCCCAAAAGCATGATTCAAGAAGTGGCTAACCTCGCCCACTCGATTGAGCTAATGGAACACACGCTTCATGATCTGATTACCCTACTTCGAGACACCGCCGGGAATCAGGAGTTTTCGATCTTAGCCAAGAACATTGCTCATCAAAGCTATTTAATTACCAAAGCAGAAACCATTGTCCTTTTCACTCAATCCAAAGAGAAAGACGTGTTTGATACGGCAGCCAACCTTGCCATTCTTCCTTTTAAGGCCGACATCAATGACTTCATCAAACACACGCCTTGGTTGCTGTGTCAGCTTAAATCTGGTGAGACGATCCATTTAAACAGAGAAGACAATGTTCTCAACTATTACCAAGATTCGATCTTCAATTCAGACCTGTACCTATTTCCACTATTAAACCGAGAGAAACTGTTGGTAGGGATTGTGGCAATTGGCTATGAGAGACCAATTACCAAGATGCAGGCAGACAAGCACGCCTTTTTAAGAGAGTTGCTCAGCTTTGCGGAAATAGCGAAAGACAACATCGACCAAATGCAGCAACAAAAAGACATGCTTAATGCCTTTATTGAGCTGATTGCATCGGCGATTGATACCAAGTCACCTTATACGGGCGGGCATTGCCAACGAGTGCCTGAGCTCACCAAATGGCTAACTCAAGCAACCATAGATGATGACCGCTATTACCCGCAATTCTCATTGGACAGTAAACAGTGGGAAGAGTTGATGCTCGCCGCTTGGCTTCATGACTGCGGCAAGGTGACCACGCCTGAATATGTGGTAGATAAGGCAACAAAACTGGAAACCATTTACGACCGAATCCACGAAGTGCGAATGCGTTTTGAGTTGTTGAAACAGCAAGCGGAAACCGATTACTGGAAAGCGATGGCGAACGGTGCACTACAAGAAGAACAACTCAAAATACTCGAACAAAGCCTGTCTGAACTGGATAAGGAGTTTGCCTTCGTTGCTGAGTGTAATCTTGGCGGCGAATCTATGACGGAAGAGCAGTTAGAACGCTTAGATCAAATAGCCAAACGCCAATGGAAACGTACACTGGATGATCAATTGGGTTTGTCTTGGTCTGAAAAAGAGAGATTTAACACCCAAAAAGAGTCGGTTGAGAAAGAGAGAACTGAGCCAACAAGTCAGGAAAATGGTTTGCCTGTCATGGAGCCTCTGCTTGCAGACAAACCGGAGCATAAAATACCTTGGGACAATGGCTTTAACCCTGCCGATGTATGGCAAGAAGCGTTTGTACTTAAGCCCGGAGAAGTTAAATACAACCAAGGTGAACTGCACAATTTGAAAGTACGCCGTGGTACGCTAAACGATGAAGAACGTTTCATGATCAACGATCATATTATCCAAACCTTCACCATGCTCAACAAGTTGCCTTACCCGCCTTACCTTCAAAACATTCCGGATATCGCCAGCGGACACCACGAACGTATCGACGGTAAGGGATACCCAAGAGGCTTAAACGAAGACCAGTTACCTCTGCCGTCCAGAGCAATGGCAATTGCTGATGTCTTTGAAGCGCTCACCTCTAGTGATCGCCCTTATAAGAAAGGTAAACTCTTAAGCGAATCACTCAACATCATGACCGACATGGCCACCAGCGGTCATATCGATCCCAAGTTGTATTTACTGTTTTTGGAAAACAAAATCTACGATAAATACGCTGAGCGATTCCTAGAAATGAACCAACGCTGCGAGATTGACCCGCACGAACACATCGACCGAGTAAAAGAATACATACGCTCATTGTTCTAAGTTTTAAATTAACCATTCAGAGGATAAGCCATAACTCAATGGTTAGCTTTTAGCTGCCGAGTCCAATACCGCAACGTCCACTACAGTCGCTACAGCCACTGTGGTGTGCGGTTTTTGTTTGGCTTTCGCCTTGCTGTGTCTTTTTGCCAGCAATGTATTGGTGATGCTCGCCACGACAATCAGGTTAATGCCAATCATCTGCTGTGTAGAAAACACATCATCAAAGAACAAGCCCTGCCAAAGCGCGCTAAACAGCATGTTAGTAAAAATCAGAGGTGCCAACTGGGAGCCACTGTCTGCAAGCTTATACGCCTTGGAACGGAAGATTTGGGTATTGATGGTAAACAGTGCAAGACCAAGTGATCCGAGAACAATCCAGCGTAAATCGTCAAAAGACAGCAACGCCGACAAGGTTCCTTTCTCTGCACTTTCAAGTACATCAGGCACCGCAGAAACAGAAGTAAACACCACCATTGGTATCACAATAATTGCCGCAACTAAAAAGGTCCACGCGTTAAGCTCTGCCGGAGTCAGGCTGGTTTTAGACGCTCGGTACAAACTCACTTGCGAGCCAGAATTAAATACCCCCGCGAGAAGCCCAAGCAGAAGCGCAGGTCTAAAGAACTCCGAACCCAACTCAAACTGCGACCAATCCCCCGCCATCATCACTACGCCAACAAAAGTGACAGCTAAACACACGATCGTCGTTGTATGAATCTTGGTTCTAAATATTAACTTTTCTAACAATGGAATAAACAGAGGACCCGTACTGAATAACACAACCCCTTCAACCAGCGTTAAGGTTTGCAGTGAAGTAAGGAAACACCACTGACACGCCACCATAAAGATCGCTCGCATCACCAAAGGTTTCCACATTTCTCGTGTCGGCTTGCTGATTTTGTAAAAAGTCAGGAAAAGAAATAAAAACAGACTGGGTAACAAAAAACGCACAAAACTGAGTAACGAAGTGGGCATCACTTCAGATAGATACTTGGCCATCAAGCCACTTAAAGACAAACTGAACGTCGACAACAACATGAAAGTCGTCGCCTTGGTAATATCAGACATAATTATCACCTCCTATGACATCTATTTTAGAGGCGTGACGTAATGAAAAATAGCGAGTAATATTAACGATAACTGTAAGGAAAACTTACCAATGAAAAAACTCGTTCCGCTTAAATCCGTTTACGCTTTCATTGCTGTCGCTGAGACTGGCAGCATGACCGACGCCGCTCGGGTGCTGTACGTCAGTCACTCTGCGGTAAGCCAAGCGATAAAGTCGTTAGAACAACTGGTCAACAAGCCTTTGTTTCAACGAGTCGGTCGTCGTGTTGTTCTTAATGCCGCAGGTAAGCGATATTACCGCAAAGTCGCGCCCGCACTTGAGCAAGTGATAGAGGCGACCGAAGAGCTTGCCAGAACGCCTAACGACCACCGCATTACCCTCAACATGGTCAATTCGCTCGCGATGCACTGGTGGATCCCACGAGTTCCCGACTTCCAAGCTTTCGCTCCCTCACTTGATATCCGTATTTCGACGCTAACTGGCCCTTTCGATATTGAACAGGAAGGGGTCGATGTTGCGCTCGTACATGGCAAGCCCAATGAGTGGGAGCAATATTACAGCGAGAAACTGGGCGACGATGATCTGGTCTTGGTGTGCAGCCCTACTCTATTAAAAAACCAGACCGGATTGAGCGTCGAGCAACTCGTCAAACAAAACCCGACCATTGGCGTTTTTAACCTCAGGCGGCAACACGACTGGCAAGTGTGGTGCGACAATTACCAAATTCCACTGCCCACATTCCATAGCAATCTGACGTTCGATGTCTCCATTCAAGCAGTACAAGCTGCGATTCGTTCACTAGGCGTATTGGTTACACATCGCTTGTTTGTGAAGGATGACATCAGCCACGGGATGCTCGTTGAACTAGGTAAACCGGTTGCTAACCCGCACCAAGATTTTTACTTTGTTTGCCCAAAAAACAAATTAAAACAAGAAAGTGTGCTAAAACTGAGAACATGGTTAAGACATGAATTCACACGCTCAGAGACAGCACTGAACGATGACATTCAAGAGCAAGACCAAACTATCAATCAATAAGCGAGTGACAGCTCAGCAAGCTTACAAGAGGCCATTATGATTATTACCACCACACAATCAGTCGAAGGCAAGCGCATTGTCGATTACAAAGGGGTTATTGCCGGAGAAGCCATTCTAGGGGTGAACGTTTTCAAAGATATGTTTTCAGGAATTCGTGACTTTGTGGGTGGACGTTCTGGCACCTACGAGAAAGAACTGGAAAAAGCACGTAACTACGCGTTCAAAGAGTTAGAACAGAAAGCGATTGAAGCGGGTGCCAACGCGGTGGTGGGTGTCGACATCGATTATGAAGTCTTGGGTACAGGTAATGGCATGTTGATGGTGTCTGCTAGTGGCACTGCGGTGGTGGTTGCTTAGCCAGTGGCAAACCCATCGCTCAATAGCTCTATCCATCGAATAACGGATTCATTCGCTTAATCGTGTGATTCTCTAAAAATGCCCCTTAGCTAAATCGCTAACTAAGGGGCGTTATTGTATTCGCTGCCAAACTAGGCTTGAATATCTCTAACTCGCACGATCTTCTGGCTCAGAAATCATGGCATCAAAAGAGGCAATTCGAGCCAAAAACTCTTTTCTATCTTTAGGCATAATTGAGCTTGCCATTGGTAAGTTCGCCTTCATCGCATCGACGGCGCGACCACGAACCAATACCTCAAAGTGCAAGTGCGGGCCAGTAATACGACCAGTAGCACCCGATAGCGCAATTTTCTGACCTCGCTTAATTTGCTGACCTTTCTTAACTAAGAAGCGGCTCAAGTGAAGATAACGCGTCGTATATACGCTGTTGTGTTCAATCACCAAATATTTACCAGCATACGGGTGGTCACGAAGTGCCACCACTCGACCATCACCAGTTGAGTAGATAGGTGAACCAACAGGTGTCGCAAAGTCGGTACCATTGTGCGGTGAGATTCGCCCAGTTACTGGGTGTCTTCGTGTCGGATTAAACGAAGAAGTGATTCTTCGGAATTTTCTGTCGACTGGGTATCTATCAAAGGCTTGCTCTAGACTATTTCCCTCTCTGTCATAAAAAAGACCATCTGGTGCTAGAAAAGCTGCGACTTCTCGGTTTTTTAATTGAATTGAGATACCTTGAATTTCTGTTTTACCCGTTAGGTGATCATCCGTGTACTGCTCTTTGACCAATACATTGAAGCTATCACCAGCTCTCAGCTCTCGAGCGAAGTTGACTTTGTCTTTTAGTGTGCGGGTGATATTGGCTATCTGGTTAGTAGTTAACCCCGCTTTGTAGGCTGACGTTGAAAAGCTACCATGCACACTGCCAGCATAAAGTTTTTCCTTCCACTCGCCTGGTATCTCATGGAACTGATAGCTGAAGCTTCCATCATCATTTCGAGTAAAGGCTGCTTGCTCAACCAAACTCTCGTGATAAATCAGCTCCACAAGCTGTTTTGAGTCACTATCCAAAAGCAACTCTAGATGGTCACCAGGTTTTATTGTGTCGAGTTTCAAAGACTCCAGATCCGCTTCCATCACCTTTTGAACGGTTCCATATGGCAGTTGCCATGACGAAAAGATGTTGCTTAGCGTATCGCCAACTTTCACAAAATAATGGACCTTAACCAAAGAGTTGGGAGTCGCTTGCGAGTCGATGACTTCCTTATCATTAGGTTGAGAACCTTGGTAAGGTGTTATTTTGATAGAGATTTCTGGTGCTGGTTTGGAGTGAAAAGAGAGCAAAGCAGCAAGGGAAAATGCGCTGATCGCAGTAACGATCAGACCAATACGGAGGAACTTCATAAATACTTAGCGGTTATAACGAGGAACTTAGAAAGTGTTATAACATAACAATTAAATCAAAAAAATAAATGAAATGTAAGAAACCGTTCCGTATAAAGCATAAAAGTATGGTGGACATAAGAAACCCACCATGTCACCAAACATTTATTCTTCGCGAAGCGCCTCAAAGCGCTCTAGGCCACGCAACATTTCAAAGTCCGGCTCTTCAGTTAGCAGCTCTCTCATGGACCCACTGGCTTCAATAGCGCGCTCTAAGTCATCGATAGCTTGACCTTCTGCCCCTAATCGAGCATAGGCGCAAGCACGTTGATACAAGGCATGAGCATTTTGGTCATCGACTTCTAATACACGGTTACAAAGACTCATTGCCCAGTGGTATTCCTGTATATCCATAGCAGCGTCAGCTTTGGCAGTAAGTGCTTCTAAATCTCCAGGACGAACCTTCAGTATTTCATCGTAGATTTCAATTTTTTGCTCTGCCGTTTGTGCGTTCTGTGCTCTCAACCACAAGTTGTGAATCTCATTGATGATTTCGATTTCTCGGTTGTTCTCTGAGATGATTCGAGTCTTGCGCTTAAGATCCCTCTCAAGAAGGTTAAACTTCTTCTCATAGTCTTGGGCAATGTCGTTGAGTCGTCGATCTGCCATCTCTTTAGTGGTATGTTTCAACTCTTTGAGCGATTGCCAACCCACCAGTGCAATTAGGGAGGCAACACCGGCAATAATGTAGAAGAAGTAGGTTACGGTTACATTGGCGTAATTCAGAGACTTGTCTGCCACAGTCAGTTCCCGGTCAGTCATCTGAATGGTCAAGCGTCTTTCAAGATCCTGCTGTTCCATTCGAAGCTGCTTCAACTCATCCAAGATATAGCGTTCCATCAGCGGTCTATCCAAATACTCTTGTTCCGAGTACTTAACCTCTTCGCTTGCAAAACTCATCGTGCTGAACACCGAGATAACTGCAATCAATAAGATTCGAAGCATTATACATTCCTTATATATTTATCTTTAGACTAACTGTATCTCGTAATAGGCATACAAGCTAGGAAGTCGACAAGTTTGCTATGTCCATATTGGAATTAACACTCTAAAACATCATTGATAATTATAAAACACCTGAAGCAACATCATTAATTTCTAAATTATAAAAATACCGCGTAATACTGTTCTATATGATTAATTCGCGATGCGAATATACCGAAAAATGGTTTATTGCATCGAGATGAATCTTATATTAATAACGATCAGAACGAGGTTAATTTGAATAATCCACGATACGATTTAGTAAGCCGTGTACTGCACTGGGTAATGGCTTCTGTAATCATCTATGCAACAATCGCAGGGTATGTGATGCACTATGTCACCAGTCATCCAGAGCTGTTTTCTTTTCTGTCAGTGCTCAACATGTCATTGGCGACCGTTGCGACGCCACTGCTTGTGGTTCGTTATATCTGGAGCCACTTTCGCTCGTCGCCAAGCATGCCAACCTCTGTGCCTGAAGGGCAAAAATGCGTTGCCAAGCTTGCACACTCTTTGATGTATCTTGTGATGTTTATGGTTTTCAGCACCGGCTACTTAATGCTAAAAGAACCGTACTCTTTATTTTGGTTAGTGAGCGTAAATAATCTAATTACCGACTCTGCAATCAACGGCTTCTCTTTCTATTTACATCGTGCCAGTTGTATTGCCCTAGCCTGTTTAATTGTGCTGCATATCAGTGCCGCACTTAAACACCACTTTGTCTCTAGGAACTATGTATTGAAGATGATGCTCTAGATTCAGAGAATTCAACACGGTTTGCACAAACAAAAAAGCCATAGCATGTTCGCTATGGCTTTCTTATTTCAATTTGATTACTTGGTTTGAGTATCAATCATCACTTGCCAGTATTCACATTTAGCCAAGAACTCTTTTAAATAAAGCTCTGGGTTAGCAAGTTTCTCACCGCCTTTAACATCAGCACCAGTCACACGCCAAAAGCCACGAGTAACAAGATTTCTGTGGTAGATAAAATCGTTAAGTTCGTTTGTTTTTAACGGAAGCTGCTCACCAAAGGTTTGTTCGTACAAGATCAACGTAGCAGCTTGCTCACTTGGTTTCTCTCTTAGAAAGGTATACAAGTCCAAATCGAGTGGCTGTTGTGCTTCTTTCGGTAACGCTTTAGCTAATTTAGAGATCACACTGAACAGAGCCAACTCAACTTTTTGAGACGCTAATAACGATGCACCTAAAAGCGCATGTTCGTTGGAAATATGTTGTTCTGTTGATGAAACGGTTGCTGTTGTCACTGTGTTAACCTCAAATAATCATAACGGGTGTTACTGAACTGGATAGAGTCTTTTCACTAAGCTGAATCTTATTCTTGTCATTAAGAAGAATCTTGCAGCTAAGCAGAGCCTTTCAACTAAGCAGAATCTTTTAGCAGAACGCGGTCAGCATCAATAATGGTGAAGCCCGATGCATCTTCATTCTTTTCGACTTGCACTAAACCTTTAAAACCAATCTGCGACAGCTTCTTCGCAAGTTGATCTGGTGCTGTTTCAAAAACAACATTCATAAAAGGTAAAGACTCAGTATCAACAAAACCATGCTCGTTAAACAGTTCCATTGCTTGAGATAAATGGTCTGAGTCGGTTAATTCGATAATTTCTACAACTTCTTCCAACAACATTTTCGATTCCATATTCGCCAGAAAGTGACTGACACAAGCCGGTTCTTTTTGCTTGCATACATCCCGATGCCCTAAGACACCCCTTTAGTAGTAGGGAGATCATAACATATTAATAATCGTAAAATATGTTTTATTTTCCCTAAGCTACTGGGAATACTAGAAAAGAATAGAAATTGGTGAAACATAAGCAACACCAATTCATAGTATCGATAACGGTAAACCTGATTTGAGGTGATCAGGCAACCGTTACTTGAGAATCGCCCGTTTCTACAATCGATTCTTGTAACAAGCCAGCATAAATACCATTGTGTGCCACCAGCTGTTGATGATTACCTTGCTCAACAATTTCACCCTTTTCCAACACCAAAATCGTATCTGAGTGACGAACGGTACTCAAACGGTGTGCAATCGCAATCACAGTTTTTTCCTTGAAAAGGCGCTGCATTGCTTTTTGAATCAGGTCTTCGGTGATTGAATCTACCGAACTGGTCGCCTCGTCAAGCATCATCAATTGACCACCCTGTGCAACCGCTCTAGCGAACGAGATAAGCTGCGTTTGCCCTACAGACAAGTTGGAGCCGTTCTTTTCCAAGTGGAAGTCATAACCTTGTGGCAATTGTTCAATAAACTTATCGGCATAAACATAGCGCGCCGCCTGTTCAACCTCAGTTCTAGATAGATGCGTTTTGCCCAGCGCGATATTGAATTGGATGGTCTCTTCAAATAAGTGCACGTCTTGCATCATCATTGAGAACAAATGAGCAGAGTCTTCACTTGAGATCTGTGACAGCTCTATTCCATTCAACAAAATGCTGCCTTCATAGTCTTGGTAGGCTTTAGAGATCAGACGCAGAATCGTCGACTTGCCCGAGCCCGTCGAACCCACAAGCGCGATTTGATGCCCTTTCTCCAATACAAACGAGACATTCTTTAGAACGTAGGGAGAGTCGTCTTTGTAGCGGAAGCTTACGTTCTTAAACTCTAGGCTCACAAACTGTTCAAGCTGCTTCTCAACCTTGTTAGATGACAACAGGTTGCGCCCTTCTTCTTCAGTCGGCTCAACAAACAGCTCTTCAATATGGTCAAACGCTGCAAATGAACTCTGAATCGAAGCGATCTGCGAAGTAAAGTCTCGGATCGGAACAAACACTTTCTCTAAAGTATTGATGAACGCAATCAGCACACCCAAGGTGAGCGCTCCTTCTATCACTTGCTCAGAGCCATACCAGATCATAATCGCGATAGTGATTGAAGTGATGCCGGAGATAAACGAGAACAAAATCGCATCGTATTTATTGATCTTCTTCTGCGCTCTTAAAAACTCATCGGTATAGCCTTGGTAGCGTTGCTCGACTTGCTCTTCCGCTCGGTACATCTGAACGGTTTTCATGCCAAATAAGACTTCTTGTAAAAAGCCAATACCGCGAGCGAGAGAAGAACGAGTCACCTTATAGAGAGCACGAAGTCGGTTTCTCACATACACCGTCAAATACATCACTGGCGGCATAATGATCAATACAATCATCGTTAACTGCCAATCAATGAAGAACATCATCACCAACAGAGCAATGGTATTGATGCTGTCTTTAACTAGCCCTACAACCGACTGAACAAACGTCTCCCCGATGGTTTCCAAGTCACTGGTTAATCGTGAAAGCGTTACCCCAATCGGTGTGTTATCAAAATAGCTGCGCGGTAGTTTGAGCACGCGAGCAAACAATACTGAGCGCATGTCAGTTATCGTGTATTGCCCGGTTTTACGTAGGTTGTACGAATAGGTGGTATCCACCACATAGCTCGCCACCAGCACGGCAACGAGATAGAAGACGTACTCGAGCAGTCCATCCATATCCCCGTGACTCAGGTGAACATCGATCACTTGAATGATCAGCCAAGGGAACAACAAGCTCGTGATGACAGAAAGAGGAAGCATAGCGATGCCCAGAATCGCAGAGCCTTTGTATTTCTTAGCAAACTTAAAAAAGTGCTTGAGGTACTTGAGATCAACACGTTTTAACATGCTGCTGCCTCCGTTTCATTCTGCTGTAGTTGCCATGTATCGTAATAGTAATCACAGGTTTTCAATAACGTGGCGTGGTCGCCCTTCGCGATCACTTTACCTTCGTTCAACACGATGACTTCATCCATATATTCAAGGGCATTAACGCGGTGTGAAACCACAAGAACCGATTGATTTTCCAAACGTTTAAACAAACCTTCCAAGATCTTACGTTCTGTTTCATAGTCGACAGCCGATAGAACGTTATCCATGATGATCAGGTCGGTGGGTTGCAATAAAGCACGCGCAATACTTAAGCGCTGCTTCTGACCACCTGACAACATGATCCCTTTCTCACCGACTAAGGTTTGATCGCCGTGTTCAAAACGTGTCACATCACTAGCCAACTGGCTGAGCTCTAGCACTTCATCAACCTGACTCTTTGCCAAATCGGTATCTAGGCTACCAAAGCGGATATTGTCTTCGACGGTTGCTGAAAACAGGTAAGGGTCTTGAGTCACGGTTTTCACGTAACGGCGTAAGTCACTGCGTGAGAAGCTAGTGACATCTCTTTCACCAAGGAAAACAGAACCTTGTGGTACATCCAAGTGGTGGTTTAAGCAGTTCACTAATGTCGTTTTACCCGCTCCGATCCCGCCTAACACACCCACTTTCTTACCTGCTGGAATATCAAAGCTGATGTCATCGAGAATCACGCGTTCTTCACCTGAATAGCTGAAGCTGAGGTTGCGAACAGAAAACGTTTTTCCCTTCAGTGATTCAACATCTAGTTCAGTCAGCTTATCTTCATCAAGCTCCGGGACTTTGGCATTAAGAATGGTTTGTGCACTTTGAATACCTACCATGCCACGCTGATAAATGGTCGCGATTCTGCCAAGTTGCATCAATGGCATAGCGAGCAAAACCGAGTAAGTCAGAAAGGCGGTAATCTCACCAAGTGTGAGTTCCTGTCTCATTAACATGTAGCCACCAAGCCCAAGAATGATGATTTTCATCAGGTCATTGGCGTAGTCGAGTACCGGCATAAAGAAGACTTGAATGCGTGTAATTTTAAGGCGGCATTCAAGCAATAACTGGTTCAGCTTTTCAGTTTCGGCTTTCACCCAAGGTGACATCTGCTGGCTCTTAATCAAGTCAATCCCAGACAGGTAACTCATTAGTTGAGCAGACAGGTTTTGTAGACGCTTCATGTGCTCTAAATGCAGCGTTTTCATACGCTTGAAGCCCACACGGAAAATCACAAAAGCGATTGAGATAGGAATGATCGAATACAGTGTGAGTTCTGGCGATATGCGCCACATGTAAAGAGGCGTCAACGACAACGCAAGTAAGGCATTGAAGAACTGCAAGAAGCCGACACCAAACAGCAGTCGAATGCCACTAAGGTCATTGTTGATAATCGAGATCAGTCGACCCGAAGCAAAGCGTTCGTGAAAGCTGCTCGGTAAGCGATTCAACTTTTGTAGAAGTGTACTTTTAAGTGCGGCCTCTGTAATTCGCCCCGGATTAAGCGCATAGATACGAGACAGAATTCTCACCACCACCATGGCAACCGACATCCCGACCACAATCCAAACATAGGTTTGAAGCTGTTGGTGGCCAGTTGAAGAGGCATCATCAATCAAATCTATCGCCAATTGGATATAACGAGGGATCTCTACTTGTAACCAGTTGACGAGAAAGATGAACACAATCGCCAATAAGTACGAGGTGCGATTCATGCGCAGATAATGGGCAATAAACTGTCTTTTATTCATAGTATTCTTTGTTTAGGGCAGGCTCACAGCGAGATTTAACGATATAACCGGGCAGTTAAGCTAGATAGGTTCATCGCTGAGGTAAAGATACATCAAAAACACTTAGTTGACAATATCAACCATATTCAATAATTAGTTTCCGCTATTAAATTTTAGCATTGCTAGAAACAATTTTGCCGCCAAAAGTGGCGGCAAATAAATAGCTTAGCAGGCTAGTATTGATAACGGCTAAAGCATCTCTTTGGCAATCAAATGCAGCAAAAAGGTTTCACGTTCAATACTCATGCCCTTCTTAGGGCTCTCTGCCATGGTCTTTTCGTTATGAGCGATCGCTTCATGGATATTCATCCACACCGGTTTCATCCCGTTTTTCACTTCATAATCTTCGTAAGCCGTTTCACCAAGCTCACGATCGATCTTGCATGAGTAGCAGTAAGAAATCATGTGCATCATGTCTGCATCATCTTTGTACCAAGGACGAAACTCTTCAAAAATGCCGAACGGCTTGATGCTATGGATATTCTTCGCGCCAGTCTCTTCTTCGAGTTCACGAACCATACCTGCGATCACATCTTCCCCTTCATCCAAACCACCACCAGGAATGGTGTAGTCGTGATAACGCTCTGTATACAGCATCAGAATGTCTTCACCATCTAACACAATGGCACGGGCAGCGTTGCGCTTATAGACCGTTTTATTGTCTAGATGGTCGATATCAGGATGGATGGTTGTTTTTAGGTGTCTCATGATTCTGACTGCTCTACTGAATTTGGCGGCATCATATCATAATCATCAATAGATTCGAGGTTCACAACCGCTAACCAGAACGGATCGGACGGGGATATTCCTACGGTAACTTGAATCCACTTAGCTTGATCTAACACTCAAAAAGTCGTTAAACATGAAGAAATATCAACCTATTTCAATATCTTGACCAAATTAGGACAACCTTTTCTGAAATCTAAAATATACTAATTTCATAGAGCTTCTCATTTGGTTCTGTAGAACTTAACGCATTCGATTATAGAGTTATCACGTAGGAGATAGACATGAAGAAAATTGGTTTGATGGCTGTATGTGCCGTTGTATTAGGCGGTTGTGCAAACGACTATGCAGAATATAGCGAGGGCCAACGTGTTTCAGTCGCTAACCCAGCAGCGGTTTATTGTGTTCAACAAGACGGTGAATTAGACACGGTTACTGAAAACAATCAGCGTACAACTTACTGTGTATTCGATGACGGCGAGCGCATTGAACAGTGGGAGTACTACCGCAATAACCATGAGCAAGATTCAGAAAACCAAAGTTAATCACTGTAAAAAAACACATGAGCCTTCTGGCACAATGTTATGGGCGATGATTACGTTCGAGCGGTTAAAAACATCGCTGAAGAAGGCACTGAGCTTCTAGCTTACTGTCTGATTGCCTTTGCGAGTTTAAAGACCGTTATTGGCATCACGAGAAAGAAATAATCACCTATCGCCACCAGCGATGTGTGTGATCCGATTCCGGATCTAAATAACGATTCAATAAAGTCAGGTTAGTATCTAGTAGAGCTAGGTATTCCCTGACTTTTTTTACATCGGTACCCACTGAAGTCTGCTGGATACAGCGCTCCAATGCTGGGAGTAAACTCTCCACAATGTCAAAGTCAGATGAACGTCCAACGAGCTCTTTGGCAGTGATCAATGCTTCCAAAGACAGTCTTTCTGGCTCTCGTCTAACCAACTCTAAATCTCGCTTAAATGCGCCCGCACAAACACCTTCAAGATAAACTCGGTAGGTCGTCAGTACGTCCATCAACAGAAACAATTGCCCCTGAGCACTTTGATGTGGGTATGGCACCGCAACATGAGCCTCCAACCTGCGATCTATTTGCTGCTCTACCCCAAGTGCGGAACACTTCTCGATGAGAACTTTAAGCAAACCTTGCTCGCCCATGATCGATTGAATCTCGAATATACGTTGTAAATGGTAGTCATTCGAAACGAATGTCACTTGCACACTTTGCCCGCGAGTAAACAGCCCGCTTGCAATCATCTCTGAGGCCAAGTTCTGTATATTCTCGACAGTGTTGGTCGAGTGCTGCTCGAGCAAAATCGCCCCTAAAGAAAACGGATGTTCACGCTGCTTTTCAAGCTTTCTAAAGTACTGGTGCATCGCGTCGGCTTCAGACAGTGTTTGCCCTTTTGTTAGCCCACCACAAAATGCTACCGCAGTTTGCTGATTCGACTCTTCTACCAAAGGCTCCGCCAGATACTCAACCAAAGCATCAACTCGACTGATTCCTTCATCAGTCAATTTATTCTCATTAAGTCGCTTACCCAGCACAATAAGGAGGTGATTAATGCTCATTTTATGTTCAAGTCTCGTTTTGGGGATTAGATGGAGTGAATTATGTATACAATACTTGTTAACAAAAGTATTTTGAAATTCTTATATGTTGCTCGCAATAATGCTCACTATTGATAGCGACATCTTAGGTAATACAAGAATAAACGTGTCGCTTTACAGCAAACATAGCACGCTCTTGTATTTCATCGCTCTATGCTTGTTAGCACTAGTCGATAAAAGAGCCCTTTCAATCAATGAATACGCTCTATCGCATAACTGTTTCACCCACAGAACAGGTTCACTCAAAGAAGTGCAACTAACCAAATACAAATTTTACACAGAGTTCGTCCATCGAACCGTCTTCACAGGAAGTTACTATGCTGTCTATTTTTGATATCTACAAAATTGGGGTTGGACCATCCAGCTCCCACACAAATGGACCAATGATCGCTGGGTTTAACTTTACCCAAAAAATTGATGCTCAGCTTAAGCAAGTGAAGCGTATTCAAATCGACTTATACGGCTCGTTATCATTGACGGGTATTGGTCACCACACAGACAGAGCGACCTTGTTAGGTTTGCTAGGTAACCGCCCCGACACCATTAAAATCACCAGTGCTAACCAAGCAATGCGTAAGGCGATTGAAGATAAATCTCTATTGGTTAGCGGTAACCATGAAATTTATTTCGATGTAGAAAGCGATCTGCTCTTCCACAAGACCAACCTTCCGCTGCATGAAAATGGTATGACTATCTCTGCCTTTAACGAAAGCGGCAGCCTTCTGGATATGGAAACCTACTACTCGATTGGTGGTGGCTTTATCGCAACCGCTGATGAGCTACAAAACGGCATACAGGAAGCAGAAACTCAAGTTGAGTTCCCTTTCTCTTCTGCTGATCAGTTGCTTGAACTATCCGAACAACAAGGACTGAGCCTTGGTGGCTTAATTCTACGTAACGAAGTTTCATTCCAAGGTATGGATGTGATTGACCAGAAAGCCGACCAAATTTGGAAGGTGATGTCTCTGTGTATACAGCGTGGCTTTGACACGGAAGGCATCCTTGATGGCGGCCTAGAAGTCACTCGTCGAGCACCTGCTCTGCTTAAAAAGCTTGAAGCGAATGCCTCGATTGAAAACGATCCAATGGAGATCATGGATTGGATTAACCTATTTGCCTTTGCCGTGAGTGAAGAGAATGCAGCGGGCGGTCAGGTCGTGACATCACCTACCAACGGTGCAGCTGGGGTTATTCCTGCGGTATTGATGTACTACCATCGTTTCATCAAGGAGCTAGACACCAAGCAGCTTAAAGACTTCTTGGCAGTCTCTGGCGCAATCGGCATCTTATACAAAACCAACGCTTCGATTTCTGGCGCAGAGGTAGGTTGTCAGGGTGAAGTCGGCGTTTCTTCATCAATGGCCGCAGCAGGCCTAACTGCCCTACGTGGTGGTAGCAACGAACAGATTTGTATTGCCGCTGAGATCGCGATGGAACACTCACTGGGCATGACATGCGATCCGATCGGTGGCCTTGTTCAGGTGCCATGTATCGAACGTAACGCAATGGGTGCAATGAAAGCCATCAATGCATCGCGCATGGCGTTGAAACGTACCAGCAAGTGTCTTATCTCGTTAGACAAGGTTATCGAGACCATGTACCAAACAGGTAAAGACATGAACAAGAAGTACCGTGAAACTTCTCTAGGCGGCCTAGCCGTGATCCACATGGCACCACCTTGTGAATAAAAGACAGGAACACGAGTGGAGAAAGCCTCTATAGAGACAGCATTCTTGTAAACTTAGTTTTCAATATCTCAACAAAGCCAGCCACCAAGCTGGCTTTTTTATTGGCTAAAGCCCAACAGCTAATTGAAAGTGATACTCACTCAAAATAACTTACAGAATGACTACCTCTAACTTTCCCTTTATTAGTTCATTACTTAGCCACAAATGATGATGGCTAAATTTCATACCGCCATGCATCCACTTGCAAAATCTAACGTTGCAAATCTCATTCATGAGAAATATGAATGCACTCATAAGAAAAGATATATCGAGTAAAGTTCTGCTTGGGACAGATGTTTAAGTTTATGTATTACTACTAATGATATTATAATCGGGCAATTACACTACATATTAATACAAACGTGAGAATAAAATAATGTGGAATAGATTAAACAAATCAATGATGTTCTGCCAAATGATGTTCGGACTTTCGTTCTATGGCGTCATGGTGATCTTGACTCGTTTCTTCCTTGAAGATCTGAACTACAATGAAGCCGACACCATGATGGTTGTTGGTGCTTTCTCTGCAATCGGACCGCTATTTGCTATCGCAGGTGGCTTTATCGCCGACAAGTTTTTAGGCGCCTACCGATCTTTAACCATTGCCTTCCTAGGGTTCGCAAGTGGTTACGTTCTACTGGTACTTGGTGCAGCAGCAACCAATGTTCCGATGGCATTATGTGGTATTGCGTTAGCAAGTTATGCACGTGGTTTGATGTCCCCTTCTTACCCAAGTCTTTACAAACGCACGTTCAAAACTCAAGAAGATTTTGAGAACTGCTACCCAATCAACTACTCAGTAAACAATATTGGTGCTCTGTTAGGCCAATACCTGTTCCCAATGCTAGTACTTGTTGTTGGTTTCCACGGTGGTTTCCTTCTTTCAGCGGTGCTAGCCGGTGCTGCGCTTCTGATGATGATCTTTGTTCGCAAAGGCCTTGTTGAAGCAAGTGCTGAAATCGACCAAAAACCAGTAAGCACTAAAAACTGGGCAGCGTTCCTTGGTCTTTCTGCAGCAATGATCGGCTTGGTATTCTTCATGTTCTCTAACATGGATATTGGCCAAAACATCGTGTACGCAATCGGTGGGGCAGCGATCATCTACTTTGTCTCTTTGATGATGAAATCGAAGAAATCAGACATGCTAAAAATGGGGACTATCTTAATCATCACATTCCTGACGACATGTTTCTTCGTGTACTACGGTCAGATGATGACTTCGATGACAATGGTAGCGATCAACACAATGCGTGGCGATCTATTTGGTTTCATCCCTGTCGCACCTGAAGCTTCAATGGCAATGAACCCACTATGGTGTATGGTTGCTGGCCCTATCATCGCGGGTATCTTCTCTAACCTAGAAAAGAAAAACATTAACTTCTCAACTGCAACCAAAGTCGGTTTCTCTTTCATCCTTACGGCTATCGCTTTCGGTATCCTTACGATGGCAGTAACGACAGTTGGTGACGATATTCTGATCCGCCCAGAAGTCTTCCTAGCGATTCACTTCTTCCTAGCATTCGGTGAAGTGATTGTAGGTTCAATGGTTGTAGCCTTCATCCTGTCTGTTGCACCTAAGCACATTGAAAACTTCTCAGTAAGCTTGTTCTCTGTTGCTATCGCACTATCAGGCATTGTTGGCGCGGTATTCTCAACGTCTATTGCACTAGAGAAAGGTCAAGAGATCACACAAGAGATCGTGCAAACGGTTTACGGTGATTACTTCCAAATGCTGACTGTTCTTGCCGTCGTGATGGTAGGTATCGCAATGGCAGCATCGTTCATTATTCGTAAGATGCTAGAAGCTGCGAAAGCCGCTGAAGAAACGATTGAACTAGAGCAAGCAAACAGCTAATTCTGTTCGCTGAGTCAAACCAATCCTAAGAGCCCTTTAGTTTTCTAAAGGGCTCTTTTTTGTAGGATCCGTTTCTCAATAGGATCTGTCGTATAAGTTAGGTAGTACATGTGTAAATCAAAGTAAATGATAACTATTAGTATTGAGTGTTTTTTAGTTCAGGATTATGATGTGGAAATCCAAATCTAAGAGAGCCTTATATGAGCAAGCCTAGCCCTATCACATTAACCGTTACTCAAACCTCAACAATTACTCCAAACATGCAGCGCATAACGCTTAGCGGTGAGGGATTAAGTAAATACCCAACAGAATGTGCCGGCGGCTACATCAAGCTTTTATTCTCGCCACTTGGCACGACTGATTTAAGCCAGCTAAACGAAGGTGAGCGCCCAACCATGCGCACTTACACCATTCGTCAGTACAATCCTGTAGAGCAGTGGATTGAAGTTGATTTTGTTCGCCATATCACTACAGATTTGCAATGTGGTTTTGCGGCTCGATGGGCAATGAACGCAAAAGTGGGTGACACGGTTTCAGTGGCTGGCCCTGGTTTAATTCAGGGGCTTAACCTAGAGTCAGACTGGTTCTTCTTAGTTGCAGACATGACGTCCCTACCTGCGCTTTCTGCAAAAGTAAAAACGCTCCCAGAAACAGCAACGGGGCACGCTATCATTCAGATCAACTCAGCAGCAGATAAGCAGGTACTTGAGACTCCTCAAGGTATCAAAGTAACCTGGTTGATTGAAGATGAAACCTCAGAGTCACTTTCACAAACCGTGCGCAACACAGAATGGTTAGAAGGTCAGGTTTCAATATGGACAGCGTGTGAATTTGAAAGCATGCGTGAGCTAAGACAATACTTCCGCAACGAAAAAGAAGTCGCGAAAGAGAACATCTACATCAGCAGCTACTGGAAACGTGGTGTCACTGAAGATGGCCACAAAGTGTTGAAACAGCAAGATGCTCAAGATTTAGCAGGGTAAGTCTTTTACTACCTACAGCTTCTTACTAGATAAAGAGAAAACGCCCTTAACGAAGTTTGTTTCGCTAAGGGCGTTTTTTCATTTAACTTAATAGAGATACCTATTCACAAATCCCCAATCACTCAGGCGATCTTTTAAGTCAATGAGATAACTAAGCCAGCAATAATTAGAGATACGCCTACACCGCGAGTCGCGTGCCACTTTTCCTTTAAAAAGTAGATCCCCATCACTACGCCGAAAATGATACTCACTTGCCTAAGAGCAACAACCAAGCTGACATTTTCAGTCATGGTCATCGCAAACAGCACTAAGCCATAGGTCGAAGCCATCATGATACCGGCCACTGTGGCTTTCTTACGTAGTATCCACGCATTAGTAAACTCGATTCTTTGGTTGGTTACGAATAACCAAACACTCAGCGGAATCACAATCGCCCAAAACTGAATGCCTAGGTAGAAAATCGCGGTGTGCTTGTTAGTTATAACTGGTGTGCTCAAAGGATCGAGTAACAGAAGCGCTTCTTTATCAATGATGGAATAGCCCGTGGTACCAATGGCCGCGATTAACGCCCACAGTACGCCAAGGTTGAGATACGCTTTTAACCTAAGATCTGAAAACTTCTTAAGTGGTACAAACAACCCAAGGTAATCAAGGTGAAGCCAAACCATTGATTAGGTGACAGCTCATAGCCTATCAACACCGTGCCTAAACCCACCATCAACACGGGCAGCGCTCGTGCCATCGGGTAAATCACCCCAATATCGGCCTGCTTGTAGGCTACACCTAAGCCGATTAAATAGATGATTTGGCAAATACCACTTAAAAGAAGTAGCTTCCAGAATAAAAGCGTGATATCCACAAAGCCGACACTGTAAATGAACCAAATCAAATAGGGAGTCAATATCGCAGCAGCGGCAAAGCCAGAGGCTAAGAAGAAAGACGAGCCCGATCCTTGATTCGATTTACCTAGAACGTTCCAACCCGCGTGAAGCAAAGCCGAAATAGTCACGATGACGATGGCAGAGAATTCCATTTCATTCCTAAATTATAGATGAATTAGCACAACGGCTGACAACAGGTGATAAAAAGGCCTCCGAATAAGAGACCTTTGAACTTTTCAATTGGGCAATCCTGCATAATTGCAGATATGCTAACGTTCTAACGTATGACTAGCGCTCTAGCTGCGCGATTGACTCAATACTGATCGCGTCATGACGCCAATACTCAATATCACAGTCAATCAGATCGCCGTTTTGATTGTAGTTAACACGCTCAACAACCATTGCAGGTGAGCCAGAAGTCGCACGCAGGGCTTGCGCTGTCTCGCCAAGTAAAGACGTTGTGCTCACTCGGTAACGGATCTTCTGATACACCACACCAAAGTGTTCGCGGTAGATGTCCGTCAACGATTTAGACAAGTCATAATCAAGCAAGTTAGGGAACAACTCTGGTCGAATGTAGTTGGTCACATACACAACCGGCCTATCTTCAAGATAACGAACTCTGTCTACTCGATAAACGTCCGAGAAAGGTTGTAACTCAAGAAGCCGAGTCGCCTCCTTGGTTGCTAACATTCCTTTCGCCGCCACCAACTCAGTTTTCGGCTGTCGATTCTGCGATAGAGCCATATTGGTGAAGTTCAGCGTTTGTGTTGGATCGTAACGAAGCGGCTCGGGAGAGATAAACCAACCACGTCGGTCTTCTCGATAAATGCGCCCTTCCGCTTCAAGTGAAGACAAGGCTTCGCGTAAGGTAACTCGAGTCGTATCAAACGATTCAGCCAGCTTACGTTCCGCAGGCAGCTTCTGTCGTGGTGTTAACATCCCCGACTCTATCTGCTCTACGATGACATCTTTGATTTTTACGTACTGCACTTCATTTCCTTTCATTCTTGTTCTTGTCGTCAGCCACTCCTTGGCCAACTGCAATATAAGTGGTTCGCTAGCGTTTACGCCAAGCTTGGGTGCGCTTATCGAATAACTTGTTGATTAGCATATGAATCAACTTCGCACTCGCTGCAGATATCATGATCATCACCGCCATCGCTGCTGCTGCACCGGTTTGACCTGCATCGTCCATATTCAGTACTGATACTGACGCTGGAATCGTATTGGTAGAATACAAGAATACTACCGCAGATGTCGTGGTAAGTGCATTAATAAACAGGTATGTCGCAATATCTAAAATCGCCGGCAGACAAACAGGTAACGTCACCTTAAAGAACAGCTTGTATTGCGGTAAGTTTACCGAAGCCGCTGTTGCTTCAATTTCGGAAGGCAGTTGTTTCAATGCCGTTAACGCCGTCATGTGCCCTACCGTGTAGTAGTGAACCACGGTATTAATCACCAAGAACGCCATCGTGCCATACAAGAAGTTAAGTGGGTTACTCAAATCATTGAAGTAGAAGATATAACCCAAACCCAGCACCATACCCGGAACGGCCATCGGAACAACGCTGAGCATTTGCATCGCTTGACGAACAGGACCGAAGGCGCGACCTTTCTCAATGCAGTATGCACCTAAGAAAATCAGAACAGTACCAATAACCGCAGTCCAAGCACCAAGCGTTAAGGAGTTGAAGAATGGCGCCCAACCATAAGTACTCATTTCTGCGAAGTTGTAGTTGTTTAGCGTCAGCGCTTTGTTCCAAGGCCAGAAGGTGACCATCGAACCGTATATCGCCATGCCCAACACAATAACCACAGCAGCAGAGATGATGGTGCAATAAAGGAAACATAAGCCATCACGTAGTGAACTAGGTTCAGGTTGGTACGCGACGGAACGAGTATCAAACAAGCTCTTTTGTTTCTTTTGAACCCAGCGGTCAACGGTAAACGCAAGCAACGCAGGTAATAGCAGCAAGATACTGGTTACTGCACCCATAGAGAAGTTCTGTTGACCAACCACCTGCTTAAAGATGTCAGTCGATAACACGTTGTAGCTACCACCGATCACCTTTGGCACACCAAAGTCACAAACCACCAGCGTAAACACAACGATCAGGGTGCTGATCAAGCCGTATTTTGCCGCAGGTAACGTCACCATGAAAAAGGTTTTTAACGATGAAGTATTGAGTGCACGTGCTGCCTCATAAAGGCGAGCGTCAGAGGTTCTTAATGAGGTGGTCAGGATCATCAAGGCGTGTGGAAACGTCCAGAATATCAAGCCCAGTGAGATACCAATCAAGCCATAAACCGAGTTGCCACCTAAGACTTCTTTAGCGATACCTTGGTTACCAAATAGGAAGATAAGACTGATTGCAGGAAGCAGTGACGGAGCAAGAATAGGCGCAGAACCCAGCACTTGAAAAAGCCCCTTAAAAGGCATGCATGAACGAGTTAGCGCATAGGCATAACCAAACGCCAAGACGCCCACGACAACTGTCACTAGCAACCCAAGCGTGAAGGTATTGCCTACCGACTGCCATAAGCTTTGAGACGCAAAATACGTTGCGAAATTCTGTAAGCCTACAAATTCGCCATCTGCGTTCTGAACACTCTTTTTCAACATCGCCCACAGTGGCATCAGGATAAACAACGTCATGACCACAGACAAAAAGGCCAACAGCCCAAACAGAATTACGTTGTCTTTGCTTAACCGAGCCAGAAAAGGTTGTACTCGTCGTTGAATTAGCAGCTTAGATTGCATCATTTGAGTCGATTCCATGATTGTTTACGCCGCCTCGTCTTTCATCACTTGCAGGCTTTTCGATGGGTAAGCTCTAAGGCCTTCTTGATCAAACGCCACGTAACGAATATCACTGCGACGCAGCTTCAATCGGTTGAACTCTTTGACGGGTACATCAACGATGATCTCTTTCGCCGTTGAGTCATGTTGCAATTGGCACTCAATACGATAAAACGCCCCTAAGAATTCGCTTGATACGATTCTCACTGGCAAGGATTCACTAAAACGATCAACAAACTGGATTTGCTCTGGACGAACGGCAATATCGAAAACATCACCCAGATTTGGCGTGAGATTATCTAAGCCAGGTAACGGCAGCATTGACTCAGCAATGCGCATCTTGCCTTGAGCCGCAACAGAAGCTTGGATAAAGTTCATGCTGCCAACAAACTCAGCAACAAAACGACTGACGGGTTTTTGGTAGATCTCTTGAGGAGCACCGACCTGCTCGATAACACCATGATTCATCACGACAATACGGTCTGCCATCGTTAACGCTTCATCTTGGTCGTGCGTCACCATAATAGTGGTGATACCCAGCTTGCGTTGCAGTTGGCAGATCTCATCACGTAGGTGTGTTCTTACCTTCGCGTCCAACGCAGAAAGTGGTTCGTCGAGTAGCAACAAGCCTGGAGATAACGCCAATGCGCGAGCCAGAGCAACACGCTGCTGCTGTCCACCAGATAGCTGATTTGGATATTTCTGACCAGACGTTGGTAAGCCGATGGTTTCTAACCAAGACTCAACCGTCTCAAGGGCTTCTTTGGTCGACATGCCTTGGTTTTTCAGACCAATCGCAATATTTTCTTCCACAGTGAGATTTGGAAACAAAGCGTAAGACTGGAACACGATGCCAAAGTCGCGCTTTTCTGGTGGCAAGAAGGTCGTATCATTACCGTTCTGCTCAATAGAACCTGACGTTGGTAAGTCTAGGCCTGCAATCGCACGTAATAAGGTGGTTTTTCCACAGCCAGATGGGCCAAGGAAGCAGACGAACTCGCCTTTATCTATCGATAGGGAGATGTCTTTTAACGCTGTAAATTGGCCAAATTGCTTTACAACGTTTTCAATATTCAAATAAGTTTGGTTGCTCATACTACAGCACTCTCTATATGGTATATACCAAATTTAAACTGAGAATATTGCAGTTGAGTGACAAATTTATAGTAGCTAAATGACAGTTATATTGCACATATAATAAGCATTAAGGATTGCTATTTGTTCAGCATTAACAGTTCGTTCAACGTTGAAAGCCCTCAGTGACTTGCCCATAAATCACTGAGAGCCTTAATGTAAACTTCTAATTTAAACGCAAGATTAATCTATGATTCAACCTTGTCGGCTTTGCCCGCCGCACCTGCGAGTTTGGATAACTGTTTATCTAGCCACAATGGCGTGTTACCCGAATCTTCCGCGTTCTCTTTTCTTCGTACCGCATCACGCACCATCATCGCACCAACCCAACGGAATGGCTCTGGCGGGAAGTGTCCTAATGGGCCTTTAGTTAAACCGCTTCGCGTCCAAGCATTGTCGATATCGAGTACCATTGCTGACAAAACCTTCCCGCCCATACGGGTTTGAGCAACGCCATTTCCAGAGTAACCAAGCCCATAATAGATGTTGCTTTGGCCTTTTAGATTACCGAAAAATGGCAATCCGGTGACCGAACGATCTGAGCCGCCAGACCAGTTGTAATCGAATTCACTTTGTTCCAATTTAGGGAACAATTTTTGGAACGATTGATTGAGAATCGGTAGGTAGTTAGTCGTTTGGTTGAACATGCTTTCAACCTGATTCGCAAACGAGAATTTATTGCCGCCTTTGCCCAACATGAGTCGTCCGTCCTGGGTATCTCGGTAGTAGTGGACAAAGATACGCGAATCTACCACCGCCGCCCCTTTCTCTGGGCCAAATTGCTTGAGCTTTTCCGGAATGGGCTTGGTCACCACCATATCTGAAGAGACAACCACAATGCTGCGTTTGAACTCTTTGAAGTGATCGAGCATCCACGCATTGAGTGCCAAAATCACTTTATCCGCAAATACTGACCCGCCTTTGGTTTGAATTCGAGCGGGAGAGCCATAGTCGAGTGATGTCATTTCTGTGTTTTCGTGAATTTCGACACCCAATTCGATCGCAACGCGGCGTAAGCCTCTCGCCAATAACGCTGGCTGCACACTACCCGCAGCTTCTGAGTAGTAACCCTCAATGTGGCGTTCAGATCCCGCTTTATCAGCCAAAGAATTGTCGCACTTCTTCCAGCTATTGATACCCTGCTTAACCAGCTCATTAACAACAGGCTCCATTCCACCCTTTTGGGCTTCATTAGTCGCCGTGTAGTAAGTACCGCTTCGATATAGATGCGCGTCAATCTTGTGTTCGTTACAGAAGGCTTCGATCTCGTATATAACCTTTTCCGACTCCTTAACCAACCATTTCGCTTGTTCTTTTCCATAGAGCTTTTTCAGCGTCGGATACTTAGTTGACCACGTCAGCATGCAACCGCCGTTCGCACCAGAAGCACCGCTACCACATAGGCCTTTTTCAATCACGACAACATGCTTTTCTGGTTGCTGTTGTTTGATTAAAATCGCCGTCCATAAACCCGTATAGCCACCGCCAACAATGGCGATATCACAGTTGACGTCTTTTTGGAGCGGCTTAGCCGAATCTAGCCCCGCATGGATGTTGCCAAACTCTTGTTCCAACGCTTGCTTGAACCAATATGAGTAGTGCTTTGTCATTTGTTGTACCTTACTTAAAACCTAAAGGCGTAAAACTAAAAAAGGAAGACCGAAGCCTTCCTTTACTGATTTCTAACTTCTAATGAACTAAACAGTTAAATAGCTAAATAGTTAATTAACTGAGTAGCTCGATAGATTAAGATTTTGGCTCTGATTTAGCGTCAAACTTCTCAGACCATGTTTTCAATACGTCTGCACGCTCGCAGCCCATACGTGCAAAGTCCATTTTTGCCATGTTCTTTTCGACGTTAGGGAAGTTTTCAATTGTTGCCGTCACATCTTGGTGACCAACAACTGGGTACATTTCGATGTAAAGCTCGTTTGCTGCTTTAGAGATAGACCAATCAACCACGCGTTGCGCAGCATCAGACGGCTTCACAAGACCTACCGCTTCAGATTCCCAGCCGATACCTTCAGGCGTAATCACAGAAAGTGGTGCACCTTGAGTTTTCAGCTTAGCGCCGCGGCTCGCCATAGAAATACCGATAGCGACTTCACCCATACCCGCTTGAACACATGGCTTAGAACCAGAGTGCGTGTAGTGAGCGATGTTTTGGTCTAGCTTCTGCATGTAGTTCCAACCTTGGTCTTCACCCATGTTTTGTAGCCAAGCAGACACTTGCATATAACCCGTACCAGAAGACGCTGGGTTTGGCATCGCAATGTGGCCTTTGTAGATAGGCTTGGTTAGGTCATCCCAAGATTTAGGTGCTGGTAGGTTAAGTTGTTTCGCTACCGCTTCGTTGAAACAAACCGCATTGAAGAATGCATCGTTGCCATACCAAGCTTGAGTAGATTGCGGATCGTTGAGGTTTGAGCGCAGCGCTTCTACACCTTGAGGAGTGTAAGGCTTAAGAATGCCCTCCTCCTTAAGTAGAGCCATTGAAGAACCCGCAAGGCCCCACACCACTTCTGCACGAGGGTTGTTTTTCTCAGCCAATAATTTTGCCGTCATGATTCCTGTTGAATCACGAACCCATTTGATGTTGATGTCTGGGTTTTCGCTTTCAAAAGCATTTTTGTACTTCGCTAAGATGTCAGTTTCAAAAGCGGTATAAACCGTCACTTCCTGTGCCGCATAAGCGTTACCAGCTAATAGTGTGACTAATGCTGCAAGTGATCCTTTCATAAAACGGTTTTTCATCATTTTCTCCAGTCAGGCCCAACTCTAGAGTGAGAAGTTGCCAAAATTAAAAATTGCCAAAGTTAAAGTTGTTAAAGCTAGAAGCCCTATCGAGAGGCACCTATATTCAAAAATTCATTCCAGTTGTTGGCCCCACTGGTATGTACCAGATTTCGATTATTAAGCTAACTGGCTTTTGTGACGATTAAATGAACGAAAAATGGCAATTTAAAGATCGAAAACTTTCTCAAGACAAGTGACCATTTTTAATATGAAGATTTTGTGAAAATGATGTTTGGGCTATTTACGACCGTTTAAATTGGTTGTTAAAGTAACTCTAAATATTGGTATAGTCCAAAATTAAAATCACGAGAGTTGAACATGAGAAACGAATACTTACTGCTGACACCGGGCCCTTTATCTACTTCTGAAACCGTTCGCCAAGCGATGTTAAAAGATTGGTGTACTTGGGATGATGAATACAACAAAGACGTTGTTGAAGTGATTCGTAGCAAGCTAGTGACTTTAGCGACTAAGCAAGCGGGATATACAAGCGTATTAATGCAAGGTAGCGGCACCGCTTCGGTAGAAGCAACAATCGGTAGCGTTATCTCTAACAACGGTAAGCTTCTTGTTGTTGATAACGGTGCGTACGGCGCTCGTATTGCTCAAATCGCAGAATACTTAAACATTCCATGCCATGTCGTTTCCCCAGGTGAAACATCACAGCCTGACTTGAACGAAATGGAAACGGCATTGGCCATGGATTCAGACATTACTCACGTTGCGATTGTGCACTGTGAAACCACGACAGGCATGCTGAATCCAATTGAAGACATTGCCAAATTGGCAAAACAGCACAACAAAACCGTCATTCTCGATGCAATGTCGAGCTTTGGTGGCATCTCTATGGATATCGCTGACTTAGGTATCGATTACATGATCAGCTCTGCAAACAAGTGCGTCCAAGGTGTACCGGGCTTCGGCTTTGTTATTGCTAAGCAATCGGAACTGGCAAAGTGCAAAGGCCAAGCTCGTTCATTAAGCCTTGATCTGTTTGACCAATGGCACTGCATGGAAAGCAACCATGGTAAATGGCGCTTCACCTCTCCAACTCACACAGTGCGTGCTTTTTACCAAGCCTTGCTTGAATTAGAACAAGAAGGAGGCATTGAAGCTCGTCATAATCGTTACCAAACCAATCAAACCGCATTGGTTGCAGGTATGCGCTCTCTTGGTTTTGAACCGTTACTCAATGATGATCTTCACTCGCCTATCATTACCTCTTTTTATTCTCCAACTCATAGCGATTACCAATTCAAGGAGTTCTATGACCGTTTGAAAGAGCAAGGGTTTGTGATTTATCCGGGCAAGGTTTCAAACGCAGACTGTTTCCGCATCGGTAACATCGGTGAGGTTTACCCTTCTGACATTGAAGCCCTAATTGGCGCAGTGAAAAACGCTATGTACTGGGACATCAAATAATGACGACGACCAATCAAGAGCCCGCTCTAAAGGCGACACACTTTCGAAGCGAAGGCGATGTGAACACCACAGCCGCACGTGAGAAATGGAACGAGTCACTAAACGATGATGCAACTCAAACGATGTTAAAGCGTGACTCTGACGTGTTTCTTCATCAAGCGATGTCAACGCCTTGCCTAGACACACTTGAAGCCGCAGAAGGCATCTACATTCAAGATACCACGGGCAAGAAGTACATGGACTTTCACGGTAACAATGTTCATCAGTTGGGTTATGGTCACCCACACATCATTAATAAAGTGACTCAGCAAATGGCGTCATTGCCGTTTTCACCGCGTCGCTTTACCAATGAAACCGCCGTTCAGTGCGCTGAGAAGCTCACGCAGATCTGCGGTGGCGATTTAAACCGTGTTTTATTTGCGCCAGGTGGTACATCGGTTATCGGTATGGCACTCAAACTGGCTCGACATGTCACCAACAACTTCAAGGTCGTTTCACTGTGGGACTCATTCCATGGCGCGTCACTGGACGCAGTTTCAGTGGGTGGTGAAGCTTGTTTCCGCGAAGGCATGGGCCCGTTAATGGCTGGCGTAGAACGTATTCCACCAGCCGTTTCTTATCGTGGCGCTTTCCCGTTTAACGAGAATAGCGCAGTCAATGCAAACGAAACTGCATGCGACGTTCACTATGCCGACTATTTAGAGTATGTGATTGAAAAAGAAGGTGGCATTGGAGCCTTCATTGCCGAAGCAGTGCGTAACACAGACGTTCAGGTTCCAAGCAAAGCTTACTGGAAGCGCATCCGTGAGATCTGCGATAAGCATAACGTCATGTTGATCATCGACGACATTCCAAACGGTATGGGTCGCAGTGGCGAATGGTTCACTCACCAGGCCTTTGATATCGAACCTGACATTCTTTGTATCGGTAAAGGTTTTGGCGGGGGCTTGGTTCCAATTGCAGCCATGGTCACTAAAGACAAATACAACACGGCAGCGCAAGTATCACTTGGTCACTACACCCACGAGAAAAGTCCTATTGGCTGCGCGGCGGCACTGGCTACGATGGAAGTGATTGAGCAAGAAAATCTACTTGAAAAAGTACAAGCGGACAGCGCATTCGTGCGTGAACAACTGCTTCAAATGAAAGAGAAATACCCAGTCATTGGTGACGTTCGCGGCATCGGCCTGCTCTGGGGAGTGGAATTGGTCACTGACCATATCACCAAAAACCGAGCGTTCGATGAAGCAGAAGCAGTACTTTACCAATGTCTGAACGATGGCCTGAGCTTTAAGGTGTCACAAGGTAACGTGATTCAATTAAGCCCGCCATTGATCATCAGTCGCAGCGAGCTAGAAGTCGCTCTGTCTGTATTCGAAAAAGCGATAGCCAAAGTCTGCAAAGATTTTGAATACCTTTAATTCTCGAAATCAACATTTAAACCAATAACCTTAAACAACCATTTGTTTCCCAGAACTTTGAACTGGGAGTGACACAAAAATAGGACACTATTATGAACACGACATCACCTATCCAAGCGGTTATCTTTGACTGGGCCGGCACTATCGTTGATTTTGGGTCGTTTGCTCCAACTAGCATCTTCGTTGAAGCATTCAAACAAGGTTTCGACTTTGACATCGACTTAGCTGAAGCTCGTGAACCTATGGGTATCGGTAAATGGGATCACATCCAAGCGGTGGGTCGAATCCCTGCTGTTGATGCTCGTTGGAATGCCCAGTTCGGACGTTCGATGACCAGTGAAGACGTTGATGCGATCTACGCGGCATTCATGCCTCTTCAAAAAGCGAAAGTAGCCGACCACGCAGCGCCAATTTTAAACGCGATTGAAGTAGTAAATAACCTTAAAGAGAAGAACGTAAAAATTGGTTCTTGTTCAGGTTACCCACGAGAAGTGATGGACGTACTGATTCCAGCAGCCGCAGATTATGGTTATCTTCCTGACAACGTAGTAGCGACTGATGACTTACCGCAAGGCGGTCGCCCAACTCCATTCATGGCACTTAAAAACGTGATTGACCTAGGCGTGACGAGCGTTGCAGCGTGTGTGAAAGTAGACGACGCAGCACCGGGGATCGATGAAGGACACAACGCAGGAATGTGGACAGTTGGACTTGTATTATCGGGGAACGAAGCAGGCTTAACGTATCAAGAATACTTAGATGCAGACGAAACAACACTGGCAGCAGCACGTGAAAAAGCGAGCCTTAAGCTAAACAAATCAAACCCACACTACCTAATCGATACCATTGCAGACCTACCAGGTGTCATTGCAGACATTGAAAAACGTTTGTTAGCCGGAGAGCGCCCATAACTCCTAGAACTTCGACAAATCAGGGTCGATAGCCCAATAATCCGCACACATGAAAAAGAAACCTCGTATCACCTAAAAATGGTACGAGGTTTCTTCGTTTCCAACATTTGAGACAACATATTGTTGACAAATAACACAGTAAATAGCACCTTAAATATATAATTTTTAACAATTTCATTGACCATAATAAGCAACTGTACTAACAATGTAATAACAGTTCCAAGATAGGTTCGACCTGAATCTAAGCCTTGAACGACCTACTGTTGCAGTGTCCCAATCAGTAAGTCGTCGCTTTAAAGGCTCATTCAGATAACAATAAGAGTTAATCCAAGGATAAGATTATGAAAAAATTGTCAAAAATCATGTGTGCTGTGATAGCTGCTTCAGGTTTCGCTGCTGCTCCATCAATTGCCGCAACGACATACGTAGGCGCAAAAGTTGGCATGGGTTGGCTAGATAGCGCTTGTGTCGACAACGTTAATTGTGAAGATGATTCAGTTGCGGGCGGTATTTACGGTGGCTACAACTTTACCGATAACATTGCTCTAGAATTGAATGCAGATTACTTAGGTGATTATGACACCAGCTTTAACAACAACGGAGCGACTCAAAGATACAGCGATTCTATCGTAGCCATTTCTTTGAGCCCAATGTATCGACTAGCGATTAAACAACAATTTGATATCTTCTTCAAAGCAGGTCCTGCTTACATCATGCACGATGATGAAGACGATGTTGTACTGGCTCTAGGTATCGGTGCTGAGAAACAGTTTGCCGACGACTGGGCAGTGAGAGTGGAATACCAATACTTCGATGATTTTGATGATAAGATTATCCAAGACCTAAACTCTAACCTTGTTACCATTGGTCTGAGCTACAATTTCGGTACAGGTAACACGACAGCTTCAGCCGCAACAGTAGCTACTGCTGCAGCGGTAACACAGGCTCCAGCTGAACCAATTGCAGAGCCAGAAGCTGTGGTCGTTGAAGAGGAAGCGGAGGTAGTGGTTACCAAAGCGCAAACTGAGAGTTTCTCTCAAGGTACATTTGCGACTAACAGCACAGAGCTTTCAGACGAAGGTAAAGCCGCTATACAGCCAATTGTGGAAGTCTTACAAACATACCCTCAGTCTACCGTTAACATTGTTGGTCACACAGATTCAACAGGTGCAGCTGAGTACAACATTATGATCTCTAAGAAACGTGCGGCAGCAGTAGCAGCATACATCGAAGAGCAAGGTATCGAAGCTGAGCGTATCACTGCTACTGGCGAAGGTGAAGAGAACCCAGTTGCATCAAATGATACAGCTGAAGGTCGTGCTCAAAACCGTCGTGTTGACGCAACGATCCCTGGTTTCGAATACCAAGAAGAAGTACAAGTTGAAGAAGTTATCGTAGAAACTGCTGAATAACAACACTCTACCTTAGCCGAAATAATAAGGGCGGAGCACTCAAAGTGCTCCGCCCTTTTCTGTATCTGTCTTTACTAATAAGCCGTAAGCCGAAAAGTACCGGCCCCAAGCTAGGCTGTACAAACCGAAAACTAAACGATTTCCCAGCTGTGAGTCATTTCTACGCCAGCACCTAACATTAGACATACTGAACAGTATTTTTCTAACGAATCAGCACATACTTTAGCCACTAACTCAGGATCTAGGTTGTCACCAGACACTTCAAAGTGAATGTTAATCACAGTAAAGATTTTTGGTGCTGTTTCACGACGTGTCGTTTCAAGTTTTGCATTACAGCCTGTGATGTTCTGGCCTGCAGATTTCAAACCATCGACGACATCAACAGAGCTACAACCACCAGCGGCCATAAGGACCATTTCCATTGGGCTTGGCGCGGTTGCACCACCACTGCCATCCATTACTACAGAGTGGCCAGATTGAGATTGACCTAGGAATTTAAAGCCTTCGACCCATTTAACTTCTGCTTGCATGTTGTTCCTTAGATGTACGATAACCGCCATCGCTGTCTATTATTGGATATCAATACTGACACCCTACTACTGGCGGCATTTATGAGCAAGATTTTCTCGGCGACATATTTTTTTGTGAATGATGCAATTTTTTCCATCTAAAACCTGTCTCTATTCGTACATTCAAAATCGAATGAGAAGAACGTCAAGATGAGGTATCTATGAATAAATTATCTAAAATATTGGTATCACTCGTGGTTGCGCTACCACTGATTTCGCTGTTTGTAAGCCAGACTGGCACTGCCAATACAATGGATAAAACAGCTAATTCAGGTAATAGTGAAATCGCGACACTGGCTGGTGGTTGTTTTTGGTGTACAGAATCCGACCTAGAAAAGCTGACAGGCGTCACCGACGTTATCTCTGGGTATTCTGGCGGTGAACTAGAAAACCCAACCTACAAACAAGTATCCTCAGGCAAGTCGGGTCACATCGAAGTGATAAACGTGACTTACAACCCTGATGTTGTTAGCTATGAACAGGTTCTTGACCAATTCTTCAGACACATCGATCCAACCGATAACAAAGGCTCTTTTGTAGACCGAGGCCGTCATTATCGACCAGCTATTTTCTATCATAACCAAGCACAAAAAGATGTTGCTCAGAACTTCATGATGGAGATCGACAAAGCTAATATCTTTGGTGCACCACTAAAAACAGAACTGATAAAATTTGAGAAATTCTGGCCAGCAGAAGATTACCACCAAGATTATTACAAGAAGAGTAAGGTTCGTTATAACTACTACCGCTATGCTTCTGGCCGTGATCAGTACCTAGATAAGATCTTCGGTGATGATAGAAAGGACAACCCTAAAACACTACGTCAGATCATCGACAGTAAGAATGCGACAGCGAATGCTAAAACATACGTAAAACCGTCTGATGCAGAGATCAAAGCGAAGCTTACAGCACTTCAATACGATGTAACGCAAGAAGACGCTACTGAGCGCCCATTTGACAACAAATACTGGGATAACAAGCAAGAAGGTATTTACGTTGATATCGTAACTGGGGAGCCATTGTTCTCTTCAAAAGACAAATACAAGTCAGGCACAGGCTGGCCGAGCTTTACACAGCCAATCAGCGAGGCTTATGTCGTCACAACTACTGACTACAAACTGCTTTACCCAAGAACAGAGGTTCGCAGTAAGTTTGGTGATTCTCACTTGGGACATGTATTTAAAGATGGTCCAAAACCAACAGGCTTACGTTACTGCATGAACTCAGCCGCAATGCGCTTTATCCCTGCGGATAAATTAGCAGAAGAAGGCTATGAGGAATACGTTGAGATGTTTGAGGGATAGGCATTCAGCAATTAACGATCAGCCTATGACAACAAAGCCAGCATATCGCTAGCTTTGTTTTTATTTACAGAGCTTTATTTATCAGCCCGTGGACCTAATTAACCCGTTAACACCGTGTCTTCAGGGTATTTCAACAAGGAAGGTTCTGGACGAGCTAGCATATAAGCCAAGGTCAGGGGGCCGATACGTCCAATCACCATAACCACAATCATGATGTATTTACCTGGCTCAGTCAGGTTTGCGGTTAAGCCAGCTGTTAAACCAACCGTTGCAAAGGCAGAAATCACCTCAAACATGACTCGATCAAACGCTGCCTTTTCAGTAAGCATTAACAAAAACATCGCGGTGGTTAATAACGCCCCACTTACCACAATAATGGCCAATGACTTTGTTACCGCTTGCCAAGTCACAGTGCGCTTAAACATCACCACGTGCTTTTTCTGACGGAGGAAGGTCCACGTTGCGACAAAGGCTACTGCAAAGGTCGAAACCTTAATACCACCACCTGTTGAGGTAGAACCTGCACCAATCAACATCAGTACAATCATTACCAGCAACGCAGGCTGTGTGTACTGAGACAAATCCACACTATTAAAGCCAGCAGTACGAGCACTTGCCGACTGAAAAAATGCGGCTAGCCACTGTCCTTGAGTCGATAACCCTTCCATGGTTGCTGAGTTATTTCTTTCTAGCAGCCAGAACAATACCGTACCTACCAACAATAGAGTCGGAGTGGCGGTTAGCATAATCTTGGTGTGTAAATGAAGATGTCGAAAACCTTTACGCCAGTTACTCGATAGGTCGCCGACGACTGTGAAGCCTAGCCCACCGAAAATAAACAAGCCAGCTAAGGTGAAGATCACCAGCGGATCATCAACAAAACTCATAATACTGTCTGAAAACAGTGCAAAACCTGCGTTATTGAATGCAGATATCGCATGAAATAGTGCATAAAAACTGCCCGTTGACCATCCCATCTCAGGTACCCAGCGGAAGCAGAGCAATACAAAACCGATAAATTCAGCCACTAATGCAAAGATGATGATCTTCTTAACCAATTTACGAAGGTTAATCTTACGATCTTGGCCAAGCGCTTCTTTCGCTAGTGCTTGTTGTTTAAGGCTTAACCTAACACCGAACATGTAAAGCAGTACCGCAGATAGAGTCATCTGCCCTAACCCGCCGACTTGCATCAAGAACATCAGTAAGATTTTACCCGCCAAGGTGAAATGCTCACCGGTATCGACAACACCTAATCCTGTCACACTGATCGCCGAGGTTGCTGTAAACAGTGCATCCGTAAAACTTAGGCCTGTCACAGAGAATACAGGCATCGTCAACAATATTGCAGAGGGGATAAGTACGCCTAAGAAGCTCGTAAGGATAATCTTAGGTTCAGAGCCTTTACGTGGCTTTTTATCACTCTTAAGCGTGTAGAAAGTACCTTTTCGTTTTAACGAATTCATACTGTTACCTTATTGCCAATTACCAATTGCGTAGCTTTCTAGATAAGGTCTCTTTCGGCCCAGCGATGATCACCACATCCCCAATTTCTAAACTCACATCCAGTTCTGGAGCTTTAGTTAGGTTCGGTCCTCGCTTGAAGCCAAGTACTTCAACACCATTTTCTTTACACAGCTTAAGGTCGCCAAGTTTCTTACCCAACAAATTAGAACCAATAACAATCTCCGTCATCGCTAAACCGCTGCCAAGATCGATAAACTCAAGAACGCGTCTATCCAACATTTTACGCGCAACACGAATGCCCATATCTCGTTCAGGCATGATGATATGGTCAGCACCAATCTTAGAGAGAATCTTGCCGTGAAACTTATCGTTCGCCTTTACCCAAACAGCTTTTGCGCCTGACTCTTTTACCACCAGAGTAGTCAGAATACTGGAATTAACATCAGAGCCAATCGACACCATCACCATGTCGTAATCGTCGAGTCTTAACTCTTTAACTGTCTCCTCGCTTGTACAGTTCGCAACAATCGCTTGTGAAACAAAAGCCGCCGCTTCTTTCACTCGCTCTTCATCAATATCGACGGCCAGTACCTGTGCCCCTGAACTTTGTAGCTCTTTGCAAACAGACAGACCAAATCGCCCTAAACCGATAACTGCATATTGTTTGTCGCTCATTTGAAATCCTGTTTAGAAATTTTAATTACACGGGATAGCCAAACCTACATTAGTTTCTATCTCAAAAAAAGTTAGTTCTGCAAGAATAAGGTTATACTATTGTCATAATCGCTTGATTTATAAAGGTAGAGAACAACTCGAGTTTCTGCTAATTTCCAATTCATAATTTCTGCGGCAGCACACACAATGAATGAATTCATAACCCAAGTACAAACCTACATCAACCAGAGCCATAGTGATTGGGCAAACAGCGTCCTATTCATCACTATTGCGAGTTTTCTCGCTTGGGTAGCTTGGCGAATTATCCATAATCGCTTAGAAATTCTGGTTCAGAAAACCCCATTCCACTGGGACGATCTACTGCTAGAAGCACTAAAAACCCCTGTCAGCACATTACTTTGGTGTTGGCCTGCTACAGTCTCTATCGGGCTAATACTTCAAGACCAGTTTGGCAATGAAATCAATTGGTTAAAAACGCTTAAACACATATTGATTATCTGTACATTCGTTTGGTTTACCTTACGAATGATCACTAACACTGAAGCCTATGTCTTAGAGCAAAAAACCAGAGACGAAACCACTGTACAAGCGATAGCGAAAGTCGCTCGCTTGTTCTTTATGGTGATGGGCGGCCTAACCATTATGCAGGCATTTGGGCTCAGTCTTTCCGGCTTACTCACCTTTGGTGGTGTTGGTGGCTTGATCGTCGGTTTAGCGGCTAAGGACTTACTGTCGAATTTCTTCGGTGGCATGATGATTTACTTCGACCGCCCTTTTAAAGTCGGTGATTGGATACGTTCTCCCGATCGTCAAATCGAAGGCACTGTCGAACGCATTGGTTGGCGCATGACGATCATCCGCACTTTTGATAAGCGTCCTTTGTACGTGCCAAATTCGGTGTTCAGTAGTATTGTGGTAGAGAATCCATCGAGAATGTTGAATCGTAGAATCAATGAAACCTTTGGTCTTCGTTATCAAGATGCAGACAAATTGGCGCTCATTGTTGATGATGTAAGAACCATGCTCGAGACCCACCCAGATATTGATGCCAAACAGACGTTGATCGTTAACTTTGACAAATTTGGGCCATCAACGCTCAACTTCTTTATCTATACCTTCACAAAAACAGTCAACTGGATCAGGTACCACAAAGTGAAGCAAGACGTTCTGTTACAGGTTCTGGCGATTATTCATAAACACAATGCAGACATCGCGTTCCCAACACAGACACTCAAGATTGACCCTCAAGACTTTTCTAATGTTCAAGATCATAACAGCGTTCAAAGCCTAGGTGATAATCAGAATATTAGCGATCCCAAAGACATGTTGAACTCCCCTACGGAAGGTCATCGATAGTCATATCCTTCTTGGTTATCGATAAGTAATAAGCGTGAAGCGTGGTAATATGATGGCAGTATTCTAATGCACCTAATTACCACGCTATGATTTTACCTGTCATTCTAGCCGGCGGCTCCGGAAGTCGTCTCTGGCCACTGTCTCGCGAGCTTTACCCTAAGCAATTTCTCAATATTGCCGGCGACCAGTCAATGCTTCAGCACACACTTCAACGCCTGCAAGGCCTTGAAGAGCACTTGATGGATAGTAAATGCGATGCCCCATTCATTATCTGTAATGAAGAGCATCGCTTTATTGCCGCTGAACAAGCTCGATCAGCTAACATTCAACATAGTGGTATTCTGCTAGAGCCAGTCGGTAGAAATACAGCCCCAGCCATTGCGCTTGCCGCCCTAAAGGCTTTAAGTAAACCACCGCTTAATGAACAAAGCGCATCCGACCCTATCTTGTTAGTGCTGGCTGCTGATCATCACATCGCGAAAACCTCTGAATTCCAACAAGCGATTAGTCGTGGTGTTGATTATGCAAAACAAGGCAAGCTGGTGACATTCGGTATAACACCTAGCTCCCCAGAGACTGGCTATGGCTATATCAAGCAGGGAGAGCCTCTTTCCTCCAGTGCTCAAACTGATACTAATGGAACAGAGCAGCCAATCAATCACGCCTTCGCCATAGAATGCTTTGTAGAAAAGCCAGACACAGCAACAGCAGAAGAGTACATCCGCTCAGAACAATACTTATGGAACAGTGGCATGTTCATGTTTAAGGCATCACGCTATGTTAAAGAACTCGCCGAACACCACCCTGAGATAGTAGCGGCTTGTAAACTCGCTCTTGCAACGCAAAATACCGACCTCGACTTTATCCGTATAGACGCTGAAGCATTCAAAAGCAGTCCAAGTGATTCAATCGATTACGCCGTGATGGAAAAGACCTCGCACGCCGCGGTGATCCCGATGGATGTCGGCTGGAACGATATTGGCTCATGGTCCGCGATCTGGGATGTAAGCGAAAAAGATCAGCACAATAACGTCATTGAAGGTGATGTGTTAACCGTCGACTCTCAACACAACTACATCCATGCTGAAAATAAGCTGGTTGCGACGGTAGGTGTCGACAACCTGATTATTGTCGAAACCAAAGACGCTATATTGGTTGCAAATAAAGACAAGGTTCAGGGTGTTAAATCGATTGTCAGTCAACTAAATCAAGCGGGTCGCACAGAACATGTGCATCATCGTGAGGTGTTTAGACCTTGGGGTAAATACGATGTTATCGACCTAGGCAAGCGCGACAAAGTTAAACGTATCACCGTTAAACCCGGTCACAAGTTGTCGTTACAAATGCACCACCATAGAGCGGAACATTGGGTAGTCGTGGCGGGTACTGCGAAAGTGACCAACAATGAGAAAACCTATCTGGTTGAAGAAGATCAATCCACTTACATCCCTTTAGGTCATATTCACAGCCTAGAGAACCCAGGGGATCTCCCACTCGAGATGATTGAAGTACAAACAGGCAGTCATTTAAGTGAAGGCGACATCATTCGATATCAAGACAGTTATGGGCGAGACGTGCGCAAGCAACAAGTCCACTCATCAAAGCACAACCAAACGAAATAAAGCAGCGACAAATCGATGAAACCAACATTAGACCTAAACTGCTTTAAGAACAACGATATCCGCGGCGTCATTGGTAAACAAATCAATGAGCCACTCGCCTACCTGCTCGGTAAGGCATTTGGCGAATACGTCCTATCCGCTAAGCCTGAAACCTCACTCGATGGTTTGGCGCAGGTAGTGATTGGTCGTGATAACCGCAAAACCTCCCTGTCATTACAAGAAGCCATGACCAAAGGCTTAATCGAGTCAGGGATTACCGTCATTGATCTAGGTATGACTGGCACTGAAGAGGTCTACTTTGCGACTCGTTACCTAAAAGCGATTGGCGGAATACAAATCACAGCCAGCCACAACCCAATCAATTACAACGGCATGAAAATGGTCGGTGTAGACGCTAGCCCTATCAGTAAAAACAGTGGTTTAGATGAAATCAAACGACGCATTGAAGAACTTAATCAAGAGCTGAACTGCAATTTACCGTTCGTTCATGCACAACCAAGTAACTCTAGTAGATCGAACAGTATTCTTGCTCCGTACGTCGAGCACCTACTCTCGTACATAACCCCATCAAAGCTGTCACCGATGAAGATTGTGGTTAATGCTGGGAACGGTGTTGCAGGACATATCATTGATGCTTTAGATAATAAATTTAACGAACTCGGTGTCCCTATCACCTTCATCAAAGTTCATCATAACCCTGATGGAAACTTCCCAAATGGTATTCCAAACCCTTTGATTAGAGAGAACCAAGCAGCCACTCGAGATGCCGTTTTAGAGCATTCTGCCAACCTTGGAATTGCTTGGGATGGAGACTTCGACCGATGCTTTTTCTTTGATGAGCAAGGCGATTACATCGAGGGTTATTACATTGTAGGGTTGCTTGCTGAAGCATTCTTGGTCAAACAGCCTAACACGACTGTATTGCACGATATGCGCATGACCTGGAACACAATTGAAATCGCAAAAACGCATGGTGGAAAAGCGATTGGAATTAAAGCAGGACACGCACTGATCAAAGAGAAGATGCGTGAAACGAATGCCGTCTATGGGGGCGAAATGAGCGCACACCATTATTTTCGTGATTTTGGATATTGCGATTCAGGCATGATTCCTTGGCTATTGGTTATCGAGCTGATGTCGAAAACTCAACAATCTCTTCACCAATTAACGAGTACTAGTATAGATAGATTCCCCTCTTCCGGGGAGATCAATCGAAGAGTCTCAGACCCAGAGCAGGTCATGGCTTGCGTGTTATCGCACTACCAAGATAATGCCGTTGAGATCGATCACACAGACGGAATCAGCATGAATATGGGCTCATGGCGCTTCAACTTAAGAAAGTCCAATACCGAGCCATTAATACGCCTTAACGTTGAAACCAAACAAGATAAAGCTTTACTGTCACTTAAAGTCGACGAGTTACTGTCTTTTCTCATTTAAGAATACAGACACTTCCAGTTTTCAACTAAGATCCACAAAAAAGCCCTTATTAGCTGTTGCTAACTAAGGGCTTTGAATTTTCAGTAGCTTAATCGCTGACTGTAATTAGTCTATTTGTTACGACGAGCTTCAACAGCGTCTGCCAGCTGGCGAAGTACTGTTTCAGTGTCTTCCCAACCAATACACGCATCAGTAACAGATTGGCCGTACGTTGCAGCTTTGCCCTCAACCAGGTCTTGGCGACCTTCAACAAGATGAGATTCAATCATCACACCAAAGATAGCTTTGTCGCCACCAGAAATTTGTGCGCTTACGTCATCAGATACGTTCATTTGACGCTTAAACTGCTTAGAGCTGTTTGCGTGGCTGAAATCGATCATCACTTTTTGTGGAAGACCAGAAGCTGCTAGCTCTTCTTTAATCTTACCAACGTGTTCTGCGCTGTAATTTGGCTCTTTGCCACCACGTAGGATGATATGACAATCAGGGTTACCTGCTGTTTCAACGATAGCTGAGTGACCGTACTTAGTTACTGATAAGAAGTGGTGAGAAGCGCTAGCAGAGCGAATAGCATCTGTTGCAATCTTGATGTTGCCATCAGTACCATTCTTAAATCCAACTGGGCAAGATAGGCCAGAAGCCAGTTCGCGGTGAACTTGAGATTCTGTAGTACGTGCGCCGATTGCACCCCAGCTGATTAGGTCAGCAACGTATTGAGGCGTGATCATGTCTAGGAATTCGCTTGCCGTTGGCATGCCCATGTCAGTTAGGTCCAGCAGTAGCTTACGTCCTAGACGAAGGCCATCATTTAGCTTGAACGTATCGTTCATGTACGGGTCATTTATTAGACCTTTCCAACCAACAGTTGTACGTGGTTTTTCAAAGTAAACACGCATTACGATTTCAAGGTTATCACCAAGTTCGTCGCGCAACACTTTCAAACGTTTACCGTACTCAAGAGCAGCTTCTGTGTCATGAATAGAACATGGGCCGACAATAACAAGCAAGCGATCATCGCTCTCTTCTAAAATATTGTGGATCGCTTTGCGGCTTTCAAAGGTTGTAGAAGAAGCAACTTCTGTCGCTGGAAACTTTTCTAAAACAGCAACAGGGGGTAATAACTCTTTTACTTTGTTAATTCTTACATCATCAGTCTGGAACATTGCTTACTTCTTCCTTTTTTCTATCCTTGAGCTGAATGTACGTTGTCTCACGTCACTTTCTATCAGCACTAATCTTCTTGTTCCCTGTAACTTAACTAGTAAAAACTCTAGTTTCAATCACTAATTAAAAATAAACGCAATTTTTTTTGTGTTTTATATTTAAAACACCCTGTATACCATTATTTACACGCTATCGATTGCGTATTTTATAGCAAGGTAAGAAGAGCCATTCTTCAAGCTACATCATGCATGTAAAATTGTGTCGAACTCAAAAACAAAAAAGCTCACGTGATCAGCGTGAGCTTTTATTTAATTACATTCTTTTCAATGGCTTGACGACACTATCAAGCCCTTCAATTTTCAGAGCAAGGCACAGTTTCAATAAATCGCCGAGTTCGCCAGACGGGAATCCCTTTTTATCAAACCACAGCAAATATTCTTCAGGTAAGTCAATCAGTGTACGACCCGCGTACTTTCCAAATGGCATCTGCATTCGAGCCAACTTAATCAGGTTCTCTTTCTCTAGCATTATTCGGTCTTTACTATGCGTCATCTATGTTGTGTAGAGTATCACCTAAACGTTCAACCCAATAGTTGATCGCGTCTTTGGCATCATCCAGCGAATCAATCATGGTTGAAAAATCTTTGTTACCCGCTTCACGGTCGATGGCTGCAAACAGTGGTGTGCCCTCTTGAGCATCACTGACCAATAACTCTACACTCGCACTCCCAACATTGGTGTGCTCACCAGTCGTGACCTTAGATATGGTTGACATCGCAAGACCAAACGGCAGAACGCTGCTCGTTACAGCTAAGAGCGGATTGGGCGTTTCAACGTTACTCAGAGCGATACTCAAGCGGAGCGTTTTTCCTGTCGGTTCATCGACGATCGTTTTATGAGGCGATATTTTATCTTCCAAGCGCGCAACCATGTGCTCAGTGAGTTCCTGAATCTCTTCCTGATCCAACGAACCTTCTTCTGCTAAAACAAAAATTTGGTCGATCACTACAGAGTCGTAATCATCTAACTTGGATTTCAAACGCTGTGCGTCACGTAGCCCAACCCTTGCCCAAACCTAGTCGACGCCTCCGTCAGGCCCAGCCTGAAAATCTTCGTAGCTGGTAAATTTAGTAGCGGTTCTAATTGGGCCGCCTGCACAACCAAGCAAGAAAATGCTGGTTGCAACAAGCAAAAGGACTTTTAAAGGGTTCATAACGCACTTAGTCAAAATTAAGGAATCTAATTAAGTATGACATACCCTATGTGAAAAGGTTGTAGAAAAAGGGGGTTAAAAATCAGAGCTAACTCTAAAATTAATCATGTTGAACAGTGTGTGCGTACTCTACAATTACCTGATTTCCTTCAATATAAGCATTTTGGATCTCACCATCAACACTCATTCTACTTTTCAGGTAGACCACTTTAGGCCCCGATTCATTGCCCTCTTTTAGCGAGGGGAATACATTCCTTGGTTCCAAATGAAGTAAACGACAAAAATGACTAATGAAAGACATGGTTAATGGCGTCTCCCCTCTTAGAGCTCTTGAGAAATCAAGCTGGTTCATGCCTAGCTTTTTTGAAAACTCCATCTGCGTAATTCGCATTCTCGATTTTTGTGACATCCACGTTTGATACAACGCGTCTCTGTCTAGTTCTGTGAATTCCATACCGGCTCCTTTATATAATTCATACCAATCAATTGTCCGGTTTTTCATACATGGCGTGTCAGGGTTCGGTTAGTGGAAACCAAAGGTTTGGTTTTGATATGTGCACAATTGTTGTACAGAGCGAAGCGAAACAACCCAAAGTCATTCACTAAAACGATTAGAGCAATTGCTTTCTTTATTTATATCAATAATTTATACGTTAACAAACTAAACATATAGCAAGTTAATTTGTATCAAGAATTAAAAGTTCGAGATTGGCATTCCACATTTCAATCGATTGATTCGCATTTATAAAACTGGTTGGCTACATTTCGATTGCTCAAACGCACTTCTGGCAAACTATTTGAAAGAATAGGACGCAAAGCCACCGGTCTGTCGACAAATATTCTGTCTATGATAGCGGGGCCGCCACTTAATAGAATTTAAGTGTAAATGCATGCCGGGGTGTTCTCTTTTTTGTCGGCCAAATACAGTAAGGACAAATAATGAAACAACTCCAAAAAAAATCACTCATCGCGCTATCGCTTCTTAGCGTAAGCGGTGCAAGCTTCGGTCACGGTTATGTCTCGGCATACAACAATGGCGTAGCTGAGAGCCGTGTTGCCCTATGTAAGTTCCCTGCGAGCGATACGCAAGAGAAAAACACCAACTGTGGGGGTATCCAATACGAACCACAAAGTGTAGAAGGCCCTGAAGGCTTCCCAGAAGTTGGCCCTGCTGATGGGAAAATCGCCAGTGCGCAATCTTCTTTAGCAGCAGCACTAGACGAACAAAAGGCAGACCGCTGGGTTAAACGCCCTATCAAGTCTGGTTCTCAATACTTCGAGTGGACATTCACAGCTAACCACAAGACTCGCGATTGGAAATATTACATTACTCAACCCGACTGGAATCCAAACCAGCCGTTGGCTCGCAGCTCTTTTGACTTAACGCCATTCTGTGTTGTTGAAGGCAATATGGAACAGCCACCGATGCAAGTCAGTCACTTGTGTAATGTGCCAGAGCGTGAAGGTTATCAAGTGATCCTTGCCGTATGGGATGTAGGTGACACTGCAGCGGCTTTCTACAACGTTATCGACGTGAAATTTGATGGTGACGGCCCTATCATTCCTGATTGGGATCAAGGTGGTCAAATCAACCCGACACAAGACCTGAATGTTGGTGACGCTGTTTATACGCGTGTATTCGACCAGTCTGGTGAGAACGCTTCATACAGCACTGAGCTTGTGATTGAAACTTCTGAACAAGGCAAAGCCAATAACTGGTCTTACGCGCTTGCTTCTAAGATCAACCAAGAGCAGACGCAAATCAAAGCAGGTCAATTGAATGACCAAGGCGATTTCGCACCCGTTTACGGCACGAATCCTGTTTATCTAAAAGCAGGCTCTGGCTTTAACAGTGTCGAAATCGGCTACAAGATTGATACTCCAGAACCCGAGCATGATCTTGAAGTCTCGGGCTTAGAATCAGAGTACATTATCGATGAGAGCCAACCTACTCAGCTTGATCTTACGTTAGCGGCAACAGGCGATATCCAAGCTGAGCTTACCGTGTACAACCATCACCGTGAAGCACTTGCATCTCAGAAATCGGATCTAACAGACGGACAAGTTGAAGATGTTCAACTGACTCTTTCTAAGTCTGAAGCTGGCCACCACATGCTTGTGGTTGTGACGAAAGATGACCAAGGTAACTTAGTGGATCAGAACACGCTTGATTTTCATCTAATGGACGAGCAAACGCCGCCACCAGCGGGCGATTACGACTTTGTGTTCCCAGAAAGCATTGAATCTTACACTGCAGGAACAAAGGTTCTGAGCAGCGATGGTGGTGTTTATCAGTGTAAAGAGTTCCCATACTCAGGTTACTGTGTTCAATGGGCTCCAACAGCAACTCAGTACGAACCAGGTGTAGGTTCACACTGGCAAGATGCTTGGAACAAAGTGGACTAATTGTTAGCGAGTTACTTATTTTCAAGTATGTGAGCTTGTGTAATTAGCCAAACAAAAGCGGATGCCCAGAGCATCCGTTTTCTTATTCAGCAACAGCAGAAATGCGGTTATCAAAGTAGATAGTGGTCTGCCAACAGAGCCACAAACAAGATCATGAGATGATAGATGGAGAACTTAAAGGTCTTCATGGCCATATTGGGTTCATCACGATATTTCAGTACCCAAGCGTGATAAACAAACCCGCCGTTGAGCACCAATGAAGCGCTCAGATATATCCAGCTGCTCATGCCAACCAATACAGGCAATATACACACGATGCTAAGCAAAAAGGTATACAGAAGAATAGACGTCTTGGTGTATTCGATTCCGTGAGTCACAGGCAACATGGGGATGTTCACTTTGGCATACTCATCACGACGATGAATTGCCAACGCCCAGAAATGAGGAGGCGTCCAAATAAAGATGATCATCACCAACAACCAAGCATTTGAATGCAGCTCGTTGGTGACTGCCGTCCAGCCCAATAACGGTGGCATTGCGCCAGCTATCCCTGCAATTACGATGTTCTGTGGCGTCGCTCGCTTCAAGTACATGGTATAGATGACCGCATAGCCCAATAAACTTGCAAAGGTTAGCCAAGCCGTGAGTTGATTGACCCACACCACTAACGTAGCGAACCCAAATAAGCCGATACCTGCTGCAAAGCTAAACACACGCACACTACTCAGCTCACCGGATGGTAAAGGGCGTCGATTTGTTCGAGTCATCTGGCCGTCGATCTTTTTATCGATCAAATGGTTAAACGCAGCCGCTGAACCTGCCATTAACCCTATCCCAATCATTCCGAACAGAGTTTGTTGCAAAGGCAATCCATTCGGCACGGCCAAACACATCCCAACCAATGCTGTCAGCAACATCAAAGCCACCACTTTAGGCTTAGTCAGCGTTAAATAAACTTTCCAAGTGGCTTTGTTTTTTTCAGCCTTTTCGTTACTTAAAGTTATGTCATTATTGGCTGTTATCTTATGAGTTAAGGCTGCGTCTTGAGCCACCACTTCATACTGTGTTGACGTTCTACTGACCATGATTACCTCCTTGTAATACACTGTTCTTCACCAAGCTCTCACTCGGTTTGCGTTGCCACACCACAAAATTGGTTACAACCATGCTGATGAGCAACATTGCTGCGACTAGGTTATGCAAAACCGCAACTGAGATTGGCAGGTGAAACCATACATTACTGATCCCAAGGCTGATTTGAGTAAACAACACTATTGCGACAATCATGCTCAGCTTTTGGTGAGGCACTTGGCCAAACTTCCATAACTGGTACACGACCATCAGCACCGTTAATGTCGCCACAATAGCCCCGAACCTGTGCATGACATGTATGGTAAGCCTCGCGGGATACTCCAACACACCAAACTCATAGTTATCGTGTCCGTGTTGAGCAAAATCGAACGCATTTTTGAAATCGAGGTAGCTCATCCAGTTACCTTCACAAATAGGCAATTGGGTACACACCAAAGCGGCATAGTTTGACGATGTCCAACCACCAAGCAGTATCTGCCCAACCACAATGAGTAACCCAAACAACGCCCAAAATTTAAGTGTTGGAGAATAAGAAGCCTCGCCAAAACGGCTTTGGAATTGAGACAAACGGCAGTAGAGCAGACACAACAGTGACAGCAACGTGACCCCCCCCATCAAATGCGCCATAACCACAACGGGCATCAACTTAAGAGTCACCGTCCACATTCCAAGCAAAGCCTGAAAAATCACAGTGGCAGAGATAAGTAATGGAAGACCAACTGGTGTGATGTTCTTTTTAATACACCAAGCTACAACGACAAAGATAAGCAACCCTAATGTTCCTGCAAAGTAGCGATGGATCATCTCTATCCACGCTTTGTCTGCTTCAAGAGCTCGCTCTGGAAATTGCAGATTGGCTTGACTCACCGCTTGGGCATCAGACGGAACGGTGATCTTACCGTAACAACCCGGCCAGTCAGGACAGCCAAGGCCAGCATCAGACAGGCGTGTATAAGCTCCGAGAACAATCACGGTAAGGGTTAACAAGATAGTTAATCTCATCACAAGCATCAGTAAATCAGGGGCTTTATTCTGCATCACTTATCTCCCTATACTTATTCCCTTTCGCTGCTTAAGCTCAAGCATTTGCGCCATCAACTACCCAACTCGTGACAGCTTAAGTAGCTTTCTTAAATCATGAATCATACCTTTGGATTGCCCGACTAACTGCGACGGTTCCGACACGCTTTTGTACTCCATAACCAACTGTCCTAGCGGGTCAATAATGACAATGGAAGCCGGCGAAAACTCGGTGCTTAACTGATCACCACCAGCTAACAAAGATAAATCAGGCTTGTTGAGCGAACCCGACAACGAGTTACCTTCTGAGACGAAAACAACGGCGGTCACTCGCTCTTTGTTTTTCCCTAACGCTAAGTAGCTTTGATTCAAATAATGAAGCTGTTGTTCACACAAGCTTTCGCACTCCATCGGTGCGATATACCCCACAACCCAACCCTCTCCTGCCATGGGTACCGTTACGCCAAAATCCGCTAGTGTAATTCTTGGTTCTACCAATTCGCCTGAGTTAGTGACACCTGACGTATACCAATTCTGATCCAACACAGTTTTGGCGATAATGGCTGGCAAAGCGAAAATTAAAACGAGTCCGATTAATACCAAGCGTCCTTTAGTACGACGGCTTCTGAGCTCAGCCATGTTTGCCTCGGTAATTTCCCTGTTCACTTGTGCTTGAGATTTATCCATCCTTATTCCTCGTGATAGGTGTTGCTTTTAGGTACCGATAGCTAATCAACAACATCAAAAACAAAAGTACCGCAGCCATAACAAACCATTGAAATGAGTAACCAAAATGCTTCTCAGACCTCATCGCCGTTGGACGCCATAACATTTCATAGGGCCATGAATCTAAACTCTGAGGTTGGAAGACAAAGGGCAGCACTTCTTGTCCTGTATACTGTGATAAAGCTGCTATGTTTAGGTTTTGGATTCTATTCGGTGTCGTATTTTCTAAACCCAACTCATGACTTAAAGGATTAATTGAGCGTGTATACAAGCGCCCTGACATTTTGGTTGGTACAGTGATACTTCCTAATTGCGGTAGTTCTCTTCTGTCATTACTTGCCGGAACAAACCCAAGATCGATCAATAACTGCTTTTCGTGTAAAAGCTGGTTGCCTTGCTCTTTAGATTGAACCTCACCCAACATGTAAATCACATACCCCACCGTTCCTTGGTTAATCTGATTGTCTAACAAGACCACCAAACCACTTGGTGTTTCCAATTCAACATCAACCTTCAAACCATTTAAAAACTGCTGTTCAGATGTACCTTGGGCTTGTGTACGCGAGCCCTTCCATTCAGAGATAACCGTGTCCAATGACCTAAACGATTGCTGCGCTCTTTCTGATAGTTGCTGTTCATAGCGTAATTTCTCGTTACCTCGATCTAACTGCCACAAACCTAACTTGATTAAAGCGCCGACTGAAACCACAGTTAAAACAACCGCTATCCAAAAACCTTTACTGCGGAACTTGTGTTCATCATCAATCAATCGGTTTGGAGTTATCACTATGGCGTCATCTACCTTTGTTCTGTTATTTAAAGTCGTCTTGGTCGCTTTGCTGTTTTTTATCGCTTTCAATTTGATGAAAGGCCTAATCCAAATCGCCTCGGGCAAACACAATGGAAAAAGACTCAGTTACTTCTTGGGGCGTCGTGTCATGTGGTCAGCCGTTGTCGTGCTACTTTTATTACTTGCTCTGGGATCAGGAGTGATAACTCCCAACCCTCGCCCCTATTAATCCCCTATAGGCTCAATCGTTAAAGTACATAAACAAACACAAACAGGCCCAACCAAACCACATCAACAAAGTGCCAATACCAACTGCCCGCTTGGAACGCAAAGTGGTCTTTCGGAGTGAAGTGGTCTTTCGCAACCCTTGCCAGCAACACAATCAAAAAGATCGTCCCTAAACAGACATGTAAGCCATGAAACCCAGTCAGCAAAAAGAAGGTATTACCGTAGATGCCAGACTGAAGTGTCAGCCCCATCTCTTGATAAGCGTGAAGATACTCTTCAACTTGGAAGAACAGGAAGAAGCCAGCCAGAACAATGGTTATCTCCAACCACACGATCAAAGCCATACGCTTATTTTGTTCAAGACTGATATGTGCCATGTGCAGCGTCACAGAGGAAAGCAGCAGAATAATGGTGTTCTTAAGCGGGATACCTTGCCAAGGCATGGCTTGTGTCGTTACGCCATCAGGGGTCGTCGTTAGTGGCCAAATTGATTGGAACATCGGCCACAATACTTCATGGGTCATTTCATTATTGCCCGCACCACCAATCCAAGGCACAGAAATCATTCGAGCATAGAAAAGCGCGCCAAAGAAAGCGCCAAAGAACATGATTTCGGAAAAGATGAACCAACTCATTCCTTGTCTAAAAGAACGAGAAATCTGCTCAGAATAGAGACCACTCAATGATTCTGTGATCACATTGCTAAACCAACCTGCGAGCATGTAAAGCAGCACAGCAAACCCGACTAACAACACCGCTTTGCCAAACACACCACCTGCGGCGTCGGTACCCATGTTTTGCACCGTCAAGCCAGCGCCAACCGCGACCAAAAACAGTGCTACAGCACCCACCAATGGCCAGTGGCTTTGATGTGGAACGAAATAAACTTCCTTTTTAGAACTCATCGCTCAACTCCTTATGTTGATACTGGTTCTGTAAATTCCTAGTTACTTGCGAGTACGTTAGGCTCAGATTTATTGGCCGCAGCACCCACCTCATTCGTGATATTGAATAATGTGTAAGAGAGCGTCAGCGTATGTATCGATTCTGGAATATCTGGCTCAATGTAAAATATCAAACCCATTTCTGCGCTCTTGTGCCCGTCCAATGGCTGCTGATTAAAGCAAAAGCATTCCATCTTATTGAAGTAGGTTGCCCCCATACCTGGAGAAACCGACGGTACGGCTTGGCCAACCAATGAGGCTCCAGAAAGGTTTTTGGCAATGTAGTTAGTTTGAACCACCTCACCAGGATGAACCTCTAACACTCGAACTTCAGGCGAAAACTGCCATGGCATATCTGGCTTGATGTGGGACATGAATTCGACTCGAACCGTACGAGAGTAGTCTGGCTGCATTCCCTGAGGTTGCACCGCTGAAACAGTATTAGTTTTGCCATTGATGCCTAAGGCCTCACACATGACATCGTAGAGCGGCACCAAAGCGAAACCGAAGCAAAACATCGCAACCACGCTCAACACCAAGTAGCCCGTCAGCTTTTTGGTCGATCGCTTATTAGACAGGCGCTTAGGTTGTTTTTTATCTTGATTGGGATCGCTTTGCTTATCACTCATGGTTCTGCCCTCTAATCCACTTTCGGCGGATGGGTAAAGGTGTGGTGAGGCGCAGGGCTTGGTACTGTCCATTCAAGACCTTCAGCTCTATCCCAAGGCTTACTTGGCGCAGGCTCTCCCCCTCTTACGCACTTAATCGCTAGCCATAAGAAAATTAGCTGAGACAACCCAAACGCAAAACCACCAATCGACACGACTTGGTTAACGTCAGCAAACTGAATCGCATAATCAGGAATACGACGCGGCATACCCGCTAACCCTAAAAAGTGCATCGGGAAAAACAGTACATTAACTGAAATCACCGACGTCCAGAAATGCCACAGGCTGAGCTTGTGGTCGTACATATGTCCGGTCCACTTAGGCAGCCAATAATAGGCAGCAGCCATAATCGAGAACACGGCACCGGTTACCAGAACATAATGGAAGTGAGCCACAACAAAATAAGTATCGTGGTATTGGAAATCAGCTGGCACGATAGCGAGCATCAATCCAGATAACCCGCCAATCGTAAACAAAACAATGAAGGCAATCGCAAACAGCATTGGTGTTTCAAAGGTCAAAGCACCGCGCCACATGGTCGCCACCCAGTTGAAGACTTTCACACCGGTCGGCACCGCTATCAACATGGTGCAATACATGAAGAACAGTTCGGCAAATACTGGCATACCCGTGGTGAACATGTGGTGTGCCCAAACCAAAAATGACAACAGTGCGATACTACAGGTCGCATAAACCATCGAGTGATAACCAAACAGGCGCTTACCACTGAATGCAGGGATGATGGCTGAGACAATACCAAAAGACGGCAAGATCATGATGTACACTTCGGGGTGCCCAAAGAACCAGAATATGTGCTGGAACATGACGGGATCACCACCACCAGCGGCATCAAAGAAACTAGTCCCAAAATATTTGTCAGTCAGTACCATGGTCACCGCACCCGCGAGCACGGGCATCACGGCTATCAGCAAGAAAGCGGTAATTAACCAAGTCCATACGAACATCGGTAGCTTGAACCAAGTCATGCCCGGTGCGCGCATGTTCACTATGGTTACGATGACGTTAATCGCCCCCATGATCGAACTGATCCCCATAATATGAACTGAGAATACGAATAGCGCGGTACTGTCTGGGCCATAAGTTGTCGAGAGTGGCGCGTAGAAGGTCCAACCAAAGCTCGGGCCGCCACCCTCTGTAAACAAAGATCCGATTAAGATTAGAAACGCAAAAGGCAAGATCCAGAAACTGAGGTTGTTCATTCTCGGCAGCGCCATATCTGGAGCACCGATCATCATCGGAATCATCCAGTTAGCCAAACCCGTAAATGCAGGCATTACGGCACCGAATACCATGATTAAACCATGGACTGTAGTCATCTGATTGAAGAAATCTGGCTCAACGAGTTGCAAACCCGGTTGGAACAGCTCCGCACGGATCACCATCGCCATTGCGCCGCCCGTTAAGAACATTGCAAAGCTGAACCACAAATAAAGTGTACCAATGTCTTTATGATTGGTTGAATACAGCCAACGAGCCCAGCCTTTAGGTGCCGCATGTGAATCGTGATCATCAACAGGCAAATCATTATTGCCCAAGGTGCCTTCCGCAGAATGGCTCAGTACTTGATCTTCTGCTGGAGCCGATTTCACCGGCTTATTGATTGGTGAACTCATAACTGATCCTTAGCATCATTTTGTGCATCATCCGTTGAGCTTTCAGAACTGCCTTCTTGCTTCGCCTTATAAGCGTTGATATCTGAGGCCTGAACAATATCGCCGGTATCATTACCCCAAGCGTTTCGTTGATAAGTTACTACCGCTGCGATCTCTTTCTCGGTTAACTGATTATCGAATGCTTGCATCGCCGTACCGCCACGACCATAAACAATTGTGTCGATATGAACATCCACATCACCAAGGGCAATAGGACTTCCTTTGATGGCAGGGAATGCTCCAGGAATGCCCTCACCGTTTGCTTGGTGACAAACCGCACATCGAGTTTTGTAAACCTCTTCACCGATGGTATTCAACTCCGCCAAGGAAAGTGACGCACCTAATGCATCTTTTGCGGCTTGTTGTTCGGCTATCGCTAACTCTTTCTGCTCCGCTAGCCATGCGTCAAACTCATCTTCTTCCATGGCATGCACCACGATCGGCATGAAACCATGGGCACGACCACACAACTCTGCACACTGCCCTCGGTAAAAACCAGGCTCATCTATCTTAGTCCAAGCCTCATTAATAAAGCCCGGAATGGTATCTTTCTTAACGGCGAATGCTGGCACCCACCATGAGTGAATCACATCATCGGAAGTCATCAAGAAACGGACTTTACGGTCAACAGGCAGTACCAGCGGCTTATCAACTTCTAGCAGGTAATGCGCGCCTTTCACTTCGAGGCCTTCAATCTCTTTGTCACTGGTCGCTAGAAGGCTGTAAAACTCGACGTCTTCACCAAAATAGCTGTAATGCCATTTCCATTGTGACCCGGTGATTTTAACGGTCAGATCTGATTGGGAGGTATCTTCCATCGCTATTAAGGTTTTGGTGGCGGGTATCGCCATAGCGATGAGAATGATGATAGGGATGATGGTCCAAAGAATTTCGACTTTCGTGCTTTCGTGAAAATGGGCAGCAACTGCGCCCTTCGATTTCCTGTGCCTCAAAATCGAATAAAACATCACACCAAAAACAACAAAGGCAATCGCACAACAGATGTAGAAGATCAGCATATGAAGTTCATACACCTTACCACTGATCTCAGTGACGCCTTGAGTCATGTTGTAATCACTGCTAGCGTGCACTAAAGGCGATACTAAAAGCACAACAAAACTCTTCAAAAGCCACGCTAGCCTAACCAGTAATCTTTTCAAAAGATCTCTCCTTGTCCTTCCTAATTGGATACTTGCGACCTAAATGTCGTTGCGAACTGGACAACATTCATTGTTATTCCGGCTACACATGAAAAGGCTGAATCTCAATCTACAACTCACATGGAACTAGCCTGTGAGCAGGCTACTGACCTCATATAAACCCAAGAACTAATACGGTTAAAAAGCGTTGGAGGTTTCCATGAAAGATTCAAAAACGGCGAATTTGTTAAATTTTGTTATATTTATGTAAAAGGCTAGTTAGTGATATCCAATTATTCAAGGTAAGTTTACTTACTAAACAGTCAATTATTTGAAGTGGCTTAATCTACGTGCCCTCTTGCCGTTGGAATTTATTTTATATCGAGTTTTACGATTGCCTCCATGGAAATGAGAATCAATATCACTTAAATTAAATCAACGGTAAGTCATACAGACATTAATAGGTTTAGTGATTATGCAAGATGCAATGAATTGGTTAGCGAGAGACCCAGATCCAAGAACTCGTGAAGAACTTCAACACCTCATCGATGAGGGAATGCACGACGAACTTGAAGACCGCTTTACTCAACGATTAGAGTTCGGAACGGCAGGACTTAGAGGCAAAGTTGGATGCGGCCCAAATCGAATGAACCGTTTAGTCATACAGGAAACAGCAACCGGGCTCGGCCACTACTTAATCGAACATGTCGCTAATGCGACCATTCGCGGTGTGGTCGTCGGTTATGACGGCCGTTTAGATTCAAAGCAGTTCGCGATTGATACCGCTTCCGTACTCACGGCTTTAGGCATTAAGGTTTATCTAACCTCGAACGTCGCGGCGACCCCTATCGTTGCCTTTGGTATTGAGCACTTCAACGCCGCAGCTGCCGTTGTGGTGACGGCCAGCCACAACCCACCAGAATACAATGGTTTCAAAGTGTACTGGGAGAATGGCGCTCAAATCATTCCTCCTCACGACGCGGGTATTGCCGCTGAAATCGATATCGCATCAACCAAGCCGCTCCCTTTAATGAGCCTAAGTGACGCTGAAACGCAAGGTAAGTTGGTGTGGTTAACTGAAGGCTATTATCAAACGTACCGCGCTGCGATCAATCAGAGCCCATACGTGAGTGACGAGATCGAATCGGCGAACACCACCATCACCTATACCGCAATGCATGGTGTCGGCGCACAAATGGCCGAGGATCTACTTCACGATTCTGGTTTCCATAAGGTGTTCAGCGTCGCCGAGCAAAGAGAGCCCGATGGTAACTTCCCGACCGTCAACTTCCCGAATCCGGAAGAAAAAGGCGCGATGGATCTGGTGGTTAACTTAGCAAAAAGTGTCGATGCCGACATTGCTTGTGCCAACGATCCAGATGCAGACCGATTTGCGGTTGCAGTGAGAACAGATGATGGCTCATACAAAATGCTAACAGGTGACCAAGTCGGCGTGCTATTCGCTCATTATCTACTCTCAAAGCCGCATACCAAAAGCCAATTAGTTGGTAACAGTATCGTATCTTCAACATTGCTTGAAAAAGTAGCTCAATCCCACGGGGCGACTTATTTCCAAACACTGACAGGCTTTAAATGGTTAGCGAATATTGGCATGCAATTGGAAAATGATCAGAACGACTTCTTGTTCGCCTATGAAGAAGCATTAGGCTACACAATTGGTACTCAAGTACGAGACAAAGATGGGCTGTCTGCTATTGTCGTGTTTGCTCAATTGGTTGAGGAGTTAAAATCTCAAGGTCGAACAGTTTGGGATCTTCTCGCTCAAATTTCATTTGAACATGGGGTTCATACCAACGCTCAGCGAAGTATTGCTTTAGACCCAGACTCACCATCGATTGGTTCTAAGCTCCGCTCGGCACAGCCTAAAGCAATCAACGGTGTCGCTATCTCTGTAATTGAAGATTTGCAGTCTTCTTTACGCTTCGTCATTGGAGGCAATACTGAAGCCATTAACCTGCCTGCAAGTGACGTACTCATCTATCATCTCGAAGATGGTTCACGCATTATCGTAAGACCTTCCGGTACTGAGCCAAAAGTTAAGGTCTACTATGAGACGGTGACAAAATTTGAAGGGACAGAAACCTACGAAGACACTCGCCTGCGCGGTGAGAAGTACATGGAGAAACTGATTGAACAACACCAACAAGAGTTGAATTCATAGCGATTTAGCGCGTTCAACATGTAACGGTTAAATATAAAAAATGGACGCTCGTAGCGTCCATTTTTGTCTCAGCGGCTAACCACGAGAAGATGTCTGATTTGATTCGTCTACGAAGTAAAGAAAGAAGACAACATCCAAGCCGCCAATACGATGAATACACCGCCCATCACTTTCTGCTGATAAGTGCGAAACTTAGCATTTTCGACTAGAGACTTACCAATCGTACCGACCAACGCTACTAGTAAGAAATTGAACGTTAAACCTAAGACATTCAGTAGCAAACCAAGCACTAACATTTGCTCGCCCGAAGTCGCTTCAATATTCGTTGATACAAACTGAGGTAAAAACATCACGAAAAATACCAAGGCTTTAGGGTTAAGCAGGTTGCTGATCAGCGCTCGTTGATAATAGGCTTTTGCAGCAAAATTATCGTTTAACTCCGGCGCATTACCCTGCTCTGTTCGCAGGCAATCCCAACCCATCTTCAACAAGTACGCGCCGCCTAACAAATGTAGAGCTTTAAGCGCTATTGGGCTCATTGCGATCAACGCTGATACACCCATAGCCGCTAATACTGTCAGAATGATTCCAGAAGTCGCATTACCTAGGCTTGCAAACACGCCGACCTTACGGCCATAGCTCATGCTTGAACTCGCAATCAGTAACATATCAGGGCCAGGTAAAAGAAGAAGTGCAACAACGGCAGTCAGGTAGACAGGTAAAATGGTTAAGTCGATCATGAGGGTCAGCATTGATAAAAACGGAGGCGGATTTTATATCAATTACCAACACCCTTCCAGATGCAATCAGTTGTTCGACGTTTATTTAATCGAATTAAAAACCAACATTAAGCGACAAAGCCAATTTATTAACTAAATAGAAAAGACTAATTAACTTGCTACCCATTCGATCTCAATCAATGTCGTATCGCCACACTTTAGGCGACCAAGGAAGATATCGCCTCGATGTACGGCCCCAACACCTTTTGGCGTACCTGTCATCACAACATCGCCGTCTAGTAAGGTGGTATAAGAAGACAGCTCTTCTAGGATAGTTTTTGGAGAGTAAAGCATCTGCTCAACATGTCCTTTCTGAACACGAACACAGTTAATAAACAACTCTAGGTTTAAGTCTGCAAGGTCTAAGTTATCAATTGGAACAAAGCGACTAAATACGGCTGAGCCATCAAAAGCTTTGGCGCGTTCCCAAGGTAAGCCTTTCGCTTTTAAGCTACTTTGCAACTCACGCTTGGTGAGGTCTAACCCTAAGCCCACGGCTGAGTATTGGCCATTTTCAACGATAAAGCAGATTTCAGCTTCATAGTGCAGTGCTTCTTGATGAAACGAAGAAAGAGAGGAAGTCACGCTGGTGCTTGGTTTATTAAACACCACCATAGAGTCAGGAATCGCATTGTTAAGTTCTTCAATGTGATCGACATAGTTACGCCCAACACACAGTACTTTTGTTGGGGTTGCTGTTCGTTTCGACTTCATCAATTGTTTCTGATCTACAACGCTGCTCATAGTTTATCCCTGAACTATTTTTAGAGAGCAGAGTTTAGCGCATCATAAAATGAGAGTCTTCGACAAGATGATTACCGATCTCTAAATTCTGATCTTGAGCTCAATTCATTGATTTGAATACTTTTAGGTAAATATCGGTGTATACCTCGACCGACCCAGCAGGAATAGAGTCATCGGCTTACATAAATTAGAGAAAATGAAACTAAAGTAGGCAGTTAAATTTGAAGAGCATTAAAACGAAAGAAGCCCTCTCAAACCAAAGGCTTGAGAGGGCTTAGCATGGTGTCTAGGACAGTATCCTAAAAGGTAAACTTAAGGAGTAAACACTATGCTAAATAAGTCTGCGACTTATAGGTAGTAACGAGCACCAAGTAGCCACTGGTCATCAGCTTTTTCTTTGTACACGCCAGAACCTTGTAGGTCGAACTGGTAACCAGCAAAGCCTACGAACTGAGATGTGAAGTTGTATTCAGCTTGTAGAGCTGAAGTGCTGTATACAGTTTCGCTGTTCTTGTCGTCTTCTACCGCTTCGTAGTTAACGCTTAAGTTCAGACTGTTAGAAAGTGCGTAAGAAGCAAGTAATTCAACTGCAACTGTCTCTTCTAAAGCAACACCAGAGCTTGAGTTCATGTAGTTATTCATAGCATAAACACCAGCTAAGAATAGACCTTCAGAACCGTAAGAACCGTAAGTAGCACTCACTACGTTAGAATCAGCAGTTTTAGAACCACCGCCAATGTTACCAAATGTAACGTCACCAGTGTTGTATGCGTAGTTTGCTGTGAAATCAGCAATTGCGTAGTTCAATGCAATTTGAGCACGGTTACCGTATTTGTTTGTGTTTGTATCTGAAACTTTATCAGTCTTGCGGCCTTGCCATGCAACACCTACGTTTAGAGAACCAGCGTTACCGAAGTCGATAGCGTTGCCGTAGCTAACCATCTCTTCGCCACGACCAGTACCTAGATTACCGTGATCTTCGTAGATGAAGTCATTCGCAAATGCGATTGGCATATCTGCTACACCAGCAACGTTGTAGTAAGGTGCCCATTGAGTACCTACTGCTGCACGACCGTAATCATCGTGAGAAAGGCCAACGTAACCAAGACGAGTTGTGAATGACTGATCACCACCGTCTAGCATGTTTAGCGCCCATTCACCTTTAGCATCAGCAGTAAAGCCGTTACCAAGTTCATGAGTTGCACCGAAGTTGATACGTGGAGAAACAGTTTCTACACCGATGTCGTCGCTGTTAAGGCGGTCTTCGCTGTTTACATCACCAACTGCAACTGAAACGTGGCCGCCAACAGAGAATGTTGTGCCGTCTTCGTTGTAAAGTTCTACTGCGACTGCCTGTGTACCAAATACTGCACCAGAAATTGCTAGCGCTAAAAGTTTCTTATTCATTTGTCATGTCCATTATGTAACTGGGTGAGTTATTCACTAACAACCTCGTGCTTACGGAGAAGTTGTTACCTGCATTTAACAAGTAGGCAAACCCTAATATACGAATGACAAGAAAGTTGCATTAAAATATATAAAATAAAAAAAATCGCACTATAAAAAACAAAAATACCTTTTAAAACAGTTGATTAACACGACAATCGCTGGGATCTCCTTTCATTCTTTGAGATAAATACTTTGATTATTTTTGATTTTATAATCACTAAAAAAGCATTAAAAATCTAAACCCAAGGTAACTCATCAGACCATCGAGAGGCTCGCCTTTGCCTTTGAAACATTTTGTAACACGTAGAGCTCAGCTGAAATATTTAGCTTTGTGAAACAAATCCCAATATGAGCTAGGAAAAATCGTTCAATAGAAAGTTCATTAGAGAAAAACAAAAAAAGGGCAACCAATCAGCGACTGGTTGCCCTTCATAACTCATCATTGAACTCTTATTTGAAGCAAACCTCAGCCCAACGAGCTAAACCTGCAGTTACTGAACCGAAGTAATTACCACTCACAATCGGTACATTCGGCACAGCTTGTTGTACGGCTTCACGAAGTATCGGTGAACGAGCGGAACCACCCGTCATGTAGATTACGTCTGGCTTTTTCTGGCCTTGTTGAATCGCTTCTTTAACCAACTCAATCATCTTAGACTTTGGTGTTTCAATCGCTTCAACCATCTGTTCGACTGAGATATCTACCTCGACCAGTTCAGAGGCAACATTAATCGCAGCACGATATTGAGGGGATTCTGCCAGCGCAATCTTGGCCTCTTCCGCTCTACGCACAATACCGTAACCCAAAGTGTCGTGATAAACCTTCATCAAACGTTCTAGCTTTTGAGGCTCTGACGCTTCTTTACGAAGTAATTTTAATGCCGCTAGGTTTTCTCTTGAATAGAAGTTCTTTTGAGCTTCAACATTATTAATCGCAATTGGGTTCCAGAATTGAGTCAGTGGCATATCAATACCCGAAATGCCTTTGCTGCCCATACCAAAAGGTGACATCAGTTGTTTGAATGCAAGATAGATATCGAGGTCATTCCCCCCTACCCTTTGCCCACTGTGTGCCAACAAGCTCTGGGTACGATCCGCTTTACCAGACCACGTTGGTCCCATTTCTAATAATGAGCAATCGGTGGTACCACCGCCAATATCAACAACCAATACTGTTTGGTTTTCAGTTAATGTGCTTTCGTAATCAAGGCCTGCGGCTACGGGCTCAAATTGAAAAGCGATATCAAGGAAACCGGCACGCTTAGCTGCGCGAGACAGTATGTCTTCAGCTTGTCTGTTCGCCTCTTCACCACCTCGACCGTGGAAGTTAATTGGTCGGCCGATAACAGCTTGCTTGATCTGCTCTTGAGTCGTGAGTTCGGCTTGATTCTTGATATTTGCCATCATGGCGCACACTAAATCTTCGAAAAAGCTCACCTGCACATCATGCAGTCCACTCGCGCCAAGGAAAGATTTAGGGGACTTAACATAATAAACATCGCGAGGGTCTTCTAAATATAAGTCCAACGCAGCCTGACCAAATGCCATGTCTTCTGGCACTAAGTCGATACTCTCTTCTCTGTTCAGCGCAATCGCACGTCGTAGTACTTGCTCACCGATCGCATCACTCGGCTTGATATTCAAGTGGCGGAATAGATGTTCAGAAACACTCTCACGAGTAGGCGCAAACACGGTTGAGGGAATATAGTGGTTGTTACCTTCTAGCGGTAACAGGCTTGGATCTCCATTAACCATCGCCGCGACAGAACAGTTCGCTGTTCCATAATCAAATCCAATAAACATAATATCCCCCCACTCAACAAAAGGGGCGAGATGCTACATGAAAAGCCTAAAAATTACGAGGTCATTTCTAAATTTAACTGAGTAATTTCTTAGCTTAACGGCTCTTCAAGAAGAAACAAATATGCTACATTTCAGCCCAAATGAATCACAGGTTAGAGAAATGAAAACACCTTGCCGAGCGGCTTGTAAAAATAATGGCGGAATGTGTAGTGGCTGCTTTCGAACAATGGATGAAATTATAGGTTGGAAAGGCTTATCTGAAGAAGAGCAAACGTCGGTTATGGATAATCTTAGTGGCGCGAGTTCGACTCACCAATGTCCACAGTGTAATGAGCCAGCTCAATGCGATATCAGTGCGGGCAAAGAGACGTGTTGGTGTTTTGAGTTAGAAAAACGAGATACTAGCGATATTCCAAAGGCTGGAGTTTGTATGTGTCGTAAGTGCTTGTCTGCCCTGCCCGTTCAGTAGTTTAGAGCCCATTTAGTAAGTTACTGGATAGCAAGTTACTAGCCAGTTCAACATAGACAAAAAAAGCGAGAGGTTGTTTTCTCGCTTCAAAATACTGAGATCAAATTTCGACCTAATCGTTACCTGGTTAGTGTCTACTTCGCTTTTGCAACCAGCGCAGGCTGAGAAAACTGGATACCATTCCAGCCATGAACCATAAAGTTACGAATATTTTGATGGTCGCTGTTCTCAGGAAAACCTAGCACGTCGTTACGATAAAATTGACCAAAACAAGCAAGTGTTTGCTCTGCTGATAGGCCTTGCTCTAAACCAAAAGCAAAAATCTTACACGAACCATTATTCTGCCCTGCAGCGTTCACTACCTCACCATTGCGAAATTCGCGCTCAGAAAAATCATAGTGAGCTTCGATCACTTGCATTGTATCTTCAAATTGCACGGCCTCTGGGGTTTCAGCCAGAGTATTCAATAAGGTTTCCAGTTCCATTTACTATTTCTCCATCAAGTATATATCTGTCAGCAGTGTATCTTGTTTTACGACAAGAGTAAGCCGTTGTTTACTTGAGATAGCGATTCACTTTTTTGTTGTACGCTGCTAATTACTTCAATGAAACTAATGACATAGTTTTATCAGGGCGTTATATTATTTTATCAAACGATTAACATTGTTCAGTAACGAATATGCATAAAGATAAAAACTTAGAACTGTTCAGATACCTAAAGCCAGGTACAAAAACAGCAGGTGTATTGGAATTTGGCCCAGACGACTCAATCCAGATCAGTACACTTTATATCGGACACAAAGAAGATCAGTACCTCATCCTAGAGCTTACGCAAAAAGCGACAGAAGCACTGACGCTGAGAAAGCTCACAAACGTTGATATTATTGTTCGTGCGATTACCGACACCGAACTTGGGCACATTGTCGCGTTCAAAACCAATGTACTGGCTCATATCACCTCTCCAGCACATCTAATCTTCCTTCGCCCACCCTCAAACTTTGCAACCAAGCCTATTCGTGAACACGAAAGGTATAAAGTACGTCTCAGCTGTGAAGTCACTTTTGATACCTTGTCGCTGGATGCCACACTAGTCGACTTTTCAGCGTCAGGGTGCGGTATCTATCTTACCCAGCAATCAGATATTGATGTCGGCTGGAAGATAAAAGTTAATTCTGACTTAAATGAGTACTTAGATGACGATCTTGTCTACAAGGTGGTAAGTAAGAAAAGGCAAAGACAAGGCTGGCTGCTAGGTATCCAATTCCCTGAACACCTAGATATGAGTGATGAGTTGAAAACGCTGCTATTGGAACAAGCCTTTGTCGCTGGCTCGATATAAAGGCAGAAAATTAGTTACTTCTCTTCAACAGACTCCATTAAAGAGCACTAAGTTAAAGCCTAGTGCTCTGTGTCATTCCAGTATGAGTTTTTGAAATGAACAAACGCTTGGTGGAGCGACTCTTCTTTAATCGGCTTTACAATCACGTAATTCGCCCCTGCGGCCATAAAGCTGTCTCTAGTTGACTCTTGAGCATCAGCGGTACACGCATAAATAGGGGCTGACACACCAATCTCACCTCTTAGCTGCTGAGTGGTTTCAACACCACCGAGATTAGGGAGTTGGTTATCCATCAAGATCAAGTCATAGGTAATCGTCTTAGCCATCTCAATCGCTTCTAAGCCATCTTTTACCCAGGTGACGACCATGCCATATTTCTTACAGAAAGCCTGAGCAATAAAGGCGTTGGTGTGATTGTCTTCCACCAGCAACACATTCAAAGGTCGACTAAACAACGCCTCTGGCTCAACCTCAGCTTGTTGCTTAGCATCGACTAATAGCGGCTTGGCGTGTACGACTACAGGAATTTCTATCGTAAACTCTGAGCCTTGACCTATCACGCTGCGGACTTGAATGTCCCCTTCCAGCATATCGACCAGATTTTTTACAATTGTAAGTCCTAAACCAGTGCCACCATATTCACGAGTGGTGGTCTCTTCGGCTTGAACAAAGGGTTCAAAAACAGCATCAATTTTGCTTTCATCAATACCAATGCCAGAATCTTTCACTCGAACGATCAAGCTGGCGTGATCGGAGTTAAAGATACTCTCGAGCTCAAAGCTGACGGAGATACCGCCTTGATGAGTGAATTTAAAAGCATTACTCAACAGATTAAACATGATCTGATTGAGACGTACTTGGTCGGTATTGATTTCAATGTCATCAACCAAGTGATTCACAATGGTAAATTCGACGGATTTATCTTCACACAGCGGTCGATAGATGCTGTCTAAGGTATTAACTAACTCCCCTAAACGGAAGTCTTTCTTTTGAATATTAAACTGCCCTTGCTCAATCTTTGAGAAGTCCAAGATATCGTTAAGTACCGCCAGTAAATGTTCCGCACTATTACACAGTACATCCACCTGCTCGCGATTATCTTCATTGTGCATAGAGCGCTTGAGCAGCTGAGACACACCGAGAATACCGTTGAGCGGCGTGCGAATCTCATGACTCATCTTAGCTAAGAAGTCTGCTCGCACATTCGCAAGATGCTCAGCTTCTTCTCTTGCTCGATCAGCCTGTCTTTCCGCCTCGATTAGCTTAGTAATATCTTGCCCTTGTACCACCACTCCTGTGATGCCGTGTTCCACGCGAATAGCAGACATGTTCCAACGAAACACCTTTTCACCAATGGGTACGTTAATACCCGTCAGTTTAGAACCCTGAACCACCATTTGAATATTAGGCAGCATTCGCTGCTCAAACTCTTGGGCAATTGGACCATAATTGTCATCAGCATCGAACAACGCCATGCGAGCGGCGGGGTTCATCTGAATCAAATCGCCTTTTTCAGACCAAACTAAGATAGGCGAATGAGCAAAGTTAAAGAGATCTTGGAATTTTTGATTCTGTTCAGATAAGCGCTCAAAGGTGTCTTCAAGAGTACAACCAATATGATGAAATTCGAAAATGTTAGAGCCATCGAACTTGTTGTACTCTTCGCTAGCACTTGCCGAACGAGTAAAGTCCATTAGCTTATCAAGCTCGGCTGAGACTCTCTTTTGAATCCAAGTTCGAGCAAAAAAAGACATCAATATGATCACCACAATCACCACGATGATCGCACGCTGATAATTCTCTTCTAACGCAATGAAATTATTATTTTTTTGAACAGCTCGAATGATTAAAGGAGTTTCAACAGCATTAATCTTTATGGTTGCGATGGTAACGAAATGACGCGGCAACTGTTCGTACATTTGGTAATTGAGGATGTCAGTAATGGTGTAGCTTTCATCACCACTGAATGTCGATGTCACCGGTGTACCGTGCGCTTCAATCACGATATTTTCGCTATTACTGCCCTGTTGGATTGACTCAGCCAAAGAGAAGTTGTTGTCAAGCACAATGGCGATATAGAGTTGACCAAGGACTTCCCCAGTAGCGTTATCAACAATAGGGGTACGGCGAGCCAACAAGTGACGCTTACCTATATCTGTCCTCAGTTTAATAAAATGCCAATTACTGCTGAACGAAACCTCATCAGAAATATGCTTTAAGTTGGACTCATCCAAACCATAAAATTGACTGTTGCCGTCTTCCCAAGCCAAACCATCGTGGGTTGAGACAAAGCGTAAATCTGGTGCATGATCCGGTTCACCTTGGTCAACACCAAAGAAAAAGTAGCTCAGAGTCTCGTCATTACCCGTATCAAAGTACTCTCTGAGAGTTTCACTGTGTGAGCTACTGTCTTGATGGATTTGCAGCACCGACAAACGATAATCAAACATGTTTTGGATCAGGCTTGAGGTTTGCTGTACCGTTCGATTCGTCTCTTGCTGTACGATATTACTGCTGGTTTCATAATTATGAATAAGCACGCCAAGTGCCATCACGCCTATCACCAAAATAACGATACGCGTAATGAGTCTAGCTAAAGTGTTTCTAGGTGTACTGGCGTAACTTTTCTTCATTAGTGACCTGAGTACCTAAATGCTCGCTGTTTAAGTTCTGAAATACGTTCTGGGGAATCTTCCTTGGTGACAATTTCAAATTCACCAGAGTAAACGGTAGGCACTTCCAAACCGGCTAGATCCCACTTGATCGCCTCTGCCATTGCAATGCCTGTATCGTCGTTCATACGCATGACAGTAACATCTAGGTCGCCCCTTGCAATGGCTTCAAGTTCAGCAGAGCCGCCTCCCCAACCATTCACTAAGATGTCTTGGCCCGATTCACGAATCGCTTCCATTGCACCGAGAGCGACATCCGTTGAACATGCATAGATAAAGTCTAGATCCTTATCGTTCTCTATGCTGATTTTAGCCGCTTGGTAGCCACTGTCTTTGTTTGATTTTGTGTAAAACGAAGACTTAAGGGTAAAGTTGGTATCCGTATTCACTTCATGGATAAAAGTATCTCCACGCGCATCACTGATATAGCCTTGTGAGTAATACAAAACAGAATACTTACTGTCTGGCGGACTTACTTGTTTAAAATAGTCCGCCAGTTTTAAACTGCCTGTCGCATGGTCAAAACCCACATACATAAATGGCTGTCTATCTGCCCAAGATCGCACTGGCGTCGTGATATTTTGAAGAATCAGTTTGGTGTCTGTAGAGGTCAACACGTGCTCGATAAACTTGCGGTGGCGCGTGGTATCTAGCGTGAAAATCAAATAATCCGTCTTGTTTTCAATCGCTTCTTGCAACGAAATACTCTGCTGCGCGAGATCGGCATTAATACGGGTAAACACTTGATTTATTTGATAGCGGATCTTCAGCCTATCGAGACGCTTCTCAAAAGCTTGAATATTGCGAACCCAGTAATCCGAGATCTGTTGGCCCGGATACACCACGGAAATAGTAATTGGTTTGTCTTGGATTCTTCTCAGTGGCACAGGGTGATTTTGTACAGCCTCGACCATTTTATCGGTCAATGCTCTTTGTTCTGGAAAAGTGGAAAGATAATCTTGGTATTCCCAGTACCCATTGAGGACATGAGTACCATGGGAGAGAGCGGACGCAGAAAATACGGCAAGTCCAAACAACATCAGTAAACGTTTCATATTTTTCTCGTTTTATATGAGCTACTTTGGCTCATTTTTTAACCTAGCATGACACCATCTCTTTGTATGGCTAATGGATATTATGTAGGACAACGATGATAAATGATAGCGTCTAACACTAATTAGAACGACATTCTAAATGAGCAATATGTTAATTTGGAATGGAGATTAAGAACAACGAGTTAAATTATGATTTCAGCCCATTCACGGTAAGAGTAATTACCATTTAAATTCATAAGCTTAGCTAGAGCTATTATAGCCCCTTACACTATTAAGATTTAATCAATAACAAACATTTTAGCTATGAATTATGAGACTTCGATATATTGAATTTGCTCTTCTTGCCACTCAATGATTAGTTTGAGTGATACCAGTTTTTCTTTGCGGGATTTGGGCAACTGCTTGATCGCGTATTCGGTTTTCAACGCCTCACTTTTTGAGCCAACACCAAAGCTCCAAACCAGCTTAAGTGGGCCTTTACCTTTTAAAGCTTTGGCGCCTTTACCGGTTTGATGTTGTTCAAATCGACGTTCTAGATTGTTCGTCACGCCACAATAAAGGGCATTGTGACGATTGCGGATCAAGTACACTACCCAATCCGCATTTTTATCAGCATCTGACATTTAAAGCAGTGATTCAACCAGAGCCTTAAGCTCTGCCACTTCTGCTCGTAGGCTTGCAACTTCAGACTCAAGCTCTTCAAACTTTTCACTCGTTGCAGAGGGGGCAGCCGCGCTTACTGATGCCATCGCAAACGCTTCAACGTCCACTTCACCGCTCAACAAATGCTGGTAGCGTGATTCACGTTTACCCGCTTCGCGTGGCAGCTTCACAACCAAGGCACCTGCTTCTCTTGCAGCGAGTTTGTCTAATGTTGCTTCTACTTCTTTCACATCACTAAAGTTTGCAAGGCGACCCGTTCGAGTACGAAGTTCACCGGGTGTTTGCGCACCGCGCAGTAACATACAGCAGATGATTGCACGCTCTTGCTCTGTAAATTGCAGATCGCCGAACTCAGTGTTGCAGAAACGATGCTGATACTTATTAACACGGCTATTGAAGCTGCTCTCATCACTCACCATGCGACGTCCGATTAAACCATCAACTGCATCTAAAACATCTGACTCAGAAAGAGAGAGAACAGGTTCACGGTTACTCTTTTGATTACATGCCGTGGTTAAACTGTTCAGTGTCAGTGGGTAATGATCGGGAGTAGTGACTTCTTTCTCGATCAAACAACCGATAATTCTCGCTTCAATTGGGGAAAGTACTGTGTTCATCGTTTTTCCTTTTTATTATTTTGATAATTCCATCTCAACACCTAACAATGCAGTAACTAGTGTTCAGACAAAATTGGTACTCGTTTCTTTCTGCCCTGTTCATCAATCATTATGATCTTAGAACGGTTTAGCTCTATTTCCACGACTTCCAAATAAGTACGCTCTTGTACATACGCATCACGAAGCTTGTTTTGTTCTGCTGAAGATTCAGTGACATTGTCGTCCAATTCTTCGTTTTCCAATTGTTGTTGATTCATTTCACATTTCGTATCAATGCAGTATCTACATGGGATACTAACTTGAACGGTAAGATAAAAACAATCACACATCAGCGAGAGTGACGAATAATTAAACAACCTTACTTTTGCTTTGATCTAAAGACTGTTACATCATCAATTGATGTGCTTTAATCAGAAGCAGACAACGTATTTGACGAATAGGAAAAGGAATCTATGAGCAGCGTATTTGAAATTGTTAACCAAGCACGACGTAAGAACAAACTTAAGCGTGAACTTTTAGACAACGAAAAGAAAGTTCGTGACAACCGTAAGCGTGTCGACCTTCTTGATAACCTACTTGATTACATCAAGCCAGAGATGACTCACGACGAGATCCTAGGCATTATCAAAAATATGAAAGCTGACTACGAAGACCGTGTTGATGACCACATCATCAAGAGCGCTGAGATTTCTAAAGCTCGCCGTGACATCAGCCGTCGCATTCGTGAACTGACAGAAGAAGACAAGCAAATCCAAGGTAAGAAGTAATCTAACCTCGCTAATTTACTTGTAACAATGTTAGTAACCCACTCTTAGTAGTGGGTTTTTTTTACCTAAACTCCAGCGTCTATACTTAAGCATCTAAACCTAACCGTCTAGGCTTAAGCGTACCTAAGCAAAATGAATGAAACTCAACAGCAGTATCAAACTAAATAACAAGTGTACACTAGCGATGGAGAGACTTTATGTACGGAAGTATTCTGATTACCTTGGCGTTATCAACGACACAACCTTACCCTGAAAAATTTGAGAAACTTTATACCGAAGAAACCGAAATCACTTATGACGATCTCGTGGTCGATGTTCATGGCTACAAGGTTCCGACCCGATCAGCATTTCGAGGTTGGATGCTCCTCAATCACGCTCAAGACCAAGTGAGAGCAATCGGACAACAACTCAAGGACAATGGCGTTACTCAGAGCATGCCTCTGCATCTCGTTCTATTGCAAGGGACGGATTGGGCAATGAGTAATACAACCTTGTTTACCCTCCCAAATAAGAAACATGTGCCAAACATGATCAATACCCTGAAGTACATACAACAATATATTGAGCCTGAAATCGGTGTTGTTATACCAGTATCTGGAGAGCGAACCGATATCTACAATCAACAAGCTGGTGGTGCACTGCGAAGTAAGCACTTAGAGTTTTGTGCCTTAGACCTAGTGCCTGCAAATGACATTACGCGCGAAGATCTACACGTGAAACTTAAAAAGATTCATTCGGAATTCGGGCAAAAAAATAATGTTGGGCTTGGTTTATATTCAGGTGTTCGATTCCACATCGATACTTGTGGGTTTAGACAATGGTAAAGAAATACGATCAAGTCATAAAGACCTGCAATTCGCACGTGTCACTTAGACTCTAAAAACAAGCGAAATTACATAAGATTATGATTTTAAATGTAAATTAAAACTGGAACGCTAATTGATATTAATAACAAGTATCATAATTATTAATAGCAATTAGGAATTCAATATGAAGACGATGACTCAACGCTTTCAAACTCTGCTTTCTGTTTCAAACTTCAGTCTAGCTATCACAACCTTGCTTATGCTTCTCAGTATTATTGTTGCTTATCCAATGGCCGATCACTTCTCACTGCCAATTCAAATCGTCGCCCACATCAGCACCATCTTAGTCGCAGCCTTGCTGAACATCAGCTATGTCGGTCGTTGCCTTGCACAATACAACCTTGGATTGGAAGTTCGTTAAGTAGCGCCGCGCTAGCCTTGATACGGGAGCCCTAGACAATATCAAGGCTACTGAAAAGATCGTACAGCTGGTGAGATTTATAGGGTTTAGGTAAGTAGGCGTTCATACCGGCTTCAAAACAATCTTTGATGTCTTCTTCTAGAACACTGGCGGTTAAAGCTATGATGGGTAATGGTGTGACTTGTTGATCGGCTTCCCACTGACGTATCGCACGAGTCGCCGTTATGCCATCCATAACAGGCATCATGCAGTCCATTAAGACTGCATCAAACTGAGCACCCTGGGTGATGACATCCACCGCTTCTTGGCCATTACTGGCAATCAAATATTCATAACCCGCTTGCTCAAGGAAGAAGCTCGCTATTTTTTGATTCATCAGATTGTCTTCAACGATCAAAATGCGTCGATTCAGAGAGCGAACTTCTTCATCTTTTGCTTCCACTTGAGGCGTTTGCTCTTCGCCCACATCGAGAGATTGTAAGCTGGTTAAGAAACGTCGGCCCAAGAATGGCAAGGTATGAGTCGAGTGGACCGTTTCTCTGATTAGGTTGGTTTTAAATAGGTGATGCTGACAAACGATGACGCGAGCAAGAGGATATATCACCTTCAACGTCGCAAGATCTTTTTCCATAGAGTGGTGCAAGGTATGACAATAAAGTATGAAGTCACTTTCTTTTACACTTTCACTAAGGGCAGCAATGGATGACACCACATTGGCTCGAACATTCAAACGCTCACACTCTTTAACGAGCTGATCGAGGTAATTGAAAGAGTTCGAGATGATGGTCGCTCGGCTCAGGTTATCGAAAGTTTGAACAGGCGCTTCTACAACATCGACATACAAACAAAAAGTGAATGTAGAGCCCTCTCCTTTCACTGAACGCGCGGTAATGTAACCACCCATCAAATCAACAAGCTGTCGACAAATCGCAAGCCCTAACCCCGTACCGCCAAATTGACGGGTAATGCTGCCATCTTCTTGAGTGAAAGGTTCAAATATGGACTCTAACTTCTCGGGCTCAATCCCAATCCCGGTATCAGACACGCTGCATTCAAGCTTGCCCCTGCCCATAGACATAGGTGTATAAGCAATGTCAGTTGTAATTGTGCCCTTAGACGTAAATTTGATGGCATTAGAAAGCAGATTGGTCAGCACCTGTCTCACGCGGTACTCATCGAAAAACAGTTGTGACGGCGTTTGATAATCGATATTGATGTCGAGCTCAATATCCTTACTTATCGCTTTCGACTGAATCACACTCACAGAGTCATAAACCGCTTCTCGCAAATCAGCATTGTGTGGTGACAACATCAAGTTACCCGACTCGATTTTAGACAGGTCGAGTATGTCATTCAGCAGCACCAGTAAAGAGTGAGAGGACGATTCGATATCCCCCAGTACTTCTTGTTGATTTGGGCTCAGTTGGCTTTGAGATAAGATCTCAGCCATGCCAATGATCCCGTTAAGTGGCGTGCGTATTTCATGTGACATATTTGCTAAGAATGCGCTTTTGGCTTTGTTAGCCGAAATCGCGTCTTCTTTTGCTGTTATCAACTCTTTGTTGTGCAGATAGTTGCGTTCCATCACTCGATTTAGGGTTTCAGTGAACTCGGCAAGCTCATCGTTCCCTTGGATACGAATCACCTTTGGCTGGCCGTAGCTATCAGCGCATTCCGACACACCTTTCAAGATAATCGACAGGTTTCTGTTTAAGCGCAGAGATGTCGCAACCCCAAGCCACATCAAAACACCAGAAGCGATGAGTATAAGCAACGTCATGACCAAGGTTTGCCTTTTCTGCAACGCGATATTCTTGGTCAGTTCAAACTGTATTTGATTGGTGTAAGCGCCAATCGCGTTTGAAATAGCCCGTTTTTTAACCTCTAAGCTTTTCAAGTGTTGATATATTTCGGGTGATGAAAAGTCCCCTTTGAGGATTCGAGATATAAATTTGTCTTGAAAATCATCTTTGGCGACCGCGTTTAGCAGTTGCCTAATTTCAGGTGAACGAGTATCAGAGCGGAAAAATGTATCAAGCAACTGTTGCTGCCTCTCTAGCGCACCTACATAGCTCAATAAATATTGATTTCTTAGCTCGGGCGAGCGATACAAACTGAAGCTTAACCACGCTTCTCTCTGAGTCCAAAACACATAATGCGTAAGACTGATAAACATCGCTTCCGCTTGACCAATATTGCCATCGACTAAAGCCATGCGATATTCGGACAGCTCCATCAGCACGTCTTTTAACAAGTCGAAAGCGCGCTCTGTCAATTTTCTGCTGTCTGTCGTTTCAGGTGTACTAGCTAGGATCATCAACAACTTTTTCAATTCAGCTAACTGAGGGTCAATACTCCAATTGCTGTCGAACCGTTGAAGTCGCATTCCATACTGAGTCAGTCTATCCAGTTCTGATTGCAGTGTTAAAAGCAACTGACCTTTCTCAGGGGAATCATTAGACAGCACCAACCATCGATAAGCATCACTTGAAACCGTATTAAAAGATTGAAGCGCTTCGACCTTAATACGCGTTGTTTCAAGGTGATTCATCTTCTCATCGTTCTTAAGCACTTCATTCACTGTAAACCCGAACATAATGAGTACAGAAACCGTGGAAAGAAAAATAAGACGCCATCTAATTGACATGTTTATCATTTTTATAACGACTCCCTTCCCGAAAGTAATTTACCTAACCCAAATTAAGAATAGGACATTAACAGAGGGTTATTGATCAAATTGGATATGAACAAACGATACTCTGAGCCCAGAACGAAAAATTAAAGCCAACTGGTATCCAGAAAAGTGCTTTAAAGCGGAAAGGCGTGCTTTTATTAAGACTGGTTTAAACAAGCGAGGTTTCAGTGAGCAAAAGGTAAACAAAAGACGTTTTCTCCAGTTATTATCACCGGCATAACAAGTACACATCCACATTCTGCGGCTCAACTAGACTGTGAATAATGACTCTGCGTGCTAACAAAGTGGATAGTTAGGTTAAAATTGTGACATCCAATCGTTTACGTGATGCACTTTTCACACTCAAGCTAGGCTTATTCAAAGGTCAAACATCAATACTCGTTAATTCCCTTATTTATCGTTTACTGTTTACGTGTAACTTGAGTTAGCGATCACACCTTTAATGTTCAATATAACCTGTATTACATATTATCCTTTGAATTGAGTATTTTTTGACGAAAAATAAGTGCTACAGATTATTAAAGTCAATAGTCTTTATCTACGTTCAAATCTTGATTTATGGCTAATATAAAGCCAATTTATAGATATTTTGTCTGCATTTATTTTTCCTAGCAGAATAACCCGTCGCACCTTACAATCCTGCCACATAAAAATTACAAGTTACACACAAGGCATATCAGCACATTTAAGTGGCAATAGAGACCACAGACTGATGCCTCAAATCCCCTATGCTGATTGGCTTCCCTACAACCGCCATGAATGCAGAAACTTAACGTGAAAGGTCCCGAGTAAAGATGAGTCCCGAAAAGCACCTCCTAGATTGGCAAACTAGTCAAACCATTGCTGAATCCATCGCTCCAACTTTAGGTCAGTTATACCGTCAAAAAGGCGTAGAAGTTATCCTCTTTGGTAAGACCTTAGTTAACGCGACAACTATCGACATCATCAAAGCTCACCGCATCGCAAAACGTTACACTGGTTCTCCTCTTACAGCAGAACAGACTCAACCTATCATTCAACACCTTCTCTCTATGGACTTATCTCCATGTCGTATTGATGTTGGTCGCCTTGCGCATTCATTCTGGCAAGATCGCGAACACACACATGGGTTGGATGATTTCCTACAAACTGCACTTATCGAATCGCTTGAAGGCGATGCAATGACAGAACCTCGTGACGTTGTATTGTACGGTTTTGGTCGTATTGGCCGACTGCTAACTCGTCTGTTGATCGAGAAAAGTGGCCCGGGGTACCCACTGCGTTTACGTGCAATCGTTGTACGCGGCGGCAAAGATGGCGACCTAGAAAAACGTGCAAGCCTGCTTCGTCGTGACTCTGTACACGGCCAATTCAACGGCAGCATTGTTGTAGACCAAGAACGCAAAGCGATCATCGTTAACGGTAACTTCATCCAAGTTATCTACGCAAACAAACCAGAAGAAGTGGATTACACGGCTTACGGTGTTGAAAATGCACTTGTGGTTGATAACACAGGCGTATGGCGTGACGCGGAAGGCCTGAGCCAACACGTTGCGTGTAACGGTGCGAAGAAAGTGCTACTGACTGCACCTGGTAAAGGCGACATCAAGAACGTGGTATTTGGTGTGAATGAAAATGTTATTCAGCCAGAAGACACCATCATCTCTGCAGCAAGCTGTACTACTAACGCAATCACGCCAGTATTGAAAGCGGTTCACGACAAGTTTGGCGTGCTGTCTGGTCACATCGAAACGGTGCACTCATTTACCAATGATCAAAACCTAATCGATAACTTCCACTCGGGTGATCGTCGTGGTCGTGCTGCATCATTGAACATGGTACTGACATCGACTGGCGCTGCTAAAGCAGTATCAAAAGCGATGCCGGAAATGGAAGGTAAGCTAACAGGTAATGCGATTCGCGTTCCTACGCCAAACGTTTCAATGGCAGTTGCGAACCTAAACCTTGAGAAAGGCACAAACAAAGAAGAGTTGAACGAGTACCTGCGTGAAATGGCGCTGTCTTCTGCTTTGTCTGCACAAATTGATTACACAGACTCGACTGAGATTGTATCTACCGACTTGGTTGGCTCTCGTCACCCAGGTGTGGTTGACGGTGTGGCGACTATCGCACAAGACAACCGTGCCGTGCTGTACATTTGGTACGATAACGAGTTTGGCTACAGCTGCCAAGTTGTTCACTGTATGGAACAGATGATGGGTGTACGCTACAAGACATACCCAGAAGTTTAATTAACTTCGCTCTTGTAGATACGTCCATCGCAACAAGCTCCACAACATAATAACTATATCTGCGAAGTCTGTATGGACTTCGCAACCCCTTTTGTTTTACTCCCCCGTATAAACAAGAGGGTTGCCACTTAGATCTGCTCTCTCTAACTGATCTAGGTGGCCTTTTTACATCTAGCGCCCTAACTTTTATCGCTATAATAAGATCTTGTCTTCATCACTCTTGCACAGCTTTACGTCTGTTATAACTCAACCTCAACATCTGACTGAATCGAGCTTGAACATGCAAGCACGTAGCCCTGTTCAATCTGCTCTGGCGTCAATGTTTCTTGGCTGCTTGATTCCACAGATCCTTTGGTCACTTTGCATTTACACGAACCACAAATCCCACTACGACAAGCGATAATAATTGGAACGCCTGCTTTTTCTAATGAATCCGCCAATGGTGTGCCAGTTTCCGCTTCAACTTCAGCGCCGAACGCAGGCACAAATACCTTAACAGCACTATTCGTATCGTCAGCAATTTCGGCGTTTGACGCTTCTGATTGAGCATCCTGAGTAGCAGGAGTAAAGCTTTCTTGATAGAAGTTATCCATGTTGAACTCAAGCTCTTTCAGATAACTCTCAATATCTTGCATGAAGCCGACAGGCCCACACAGGTAAACCGTTCTATCTAAGATATCTGGGCTCAGTTTCACCAACCAGTTTTTATCTAAACGACCTTGAGGGGCGGTTGTTCCTTCGTTGTCTTTTAACAGCAGTTTTAAGTTGAAATTCGCATGTGATTCATCGAGCTGATGAAGTTCTTGAAAGTAGATAGTCTCAAGCTTGTTGCGTGCCATGTGGACGAAATCAATCTCAATGTCACTGTCACTGTCTTGAGACAGCCAATATTTTACCATCGCTATGACTGGTGTAATGCCACAGCCAGCACTCACTAGCGTTACTTTCTTTGTCGCCGTTGGCATGCAATCAATACAGTTAAACGCGCCTGCCGGCTTCAACACAGAAACCTCGTCACCTTCATCAAGCTCATCGACAATAAAGTTCGAAACCAAGCCACCTTCCACACGCTTGACTGTCAACTTCAGGCGGTTATCTTCGGGGCAAGAAGCCACTGAATAAGCACGGTAATCCGTTTTCGTCGGCATATCTAAACCCAAGGTGATGAACTGACCGGGCTTAAAATTGAAATGTAAGTCTTGTGGAATACTGCCAAGCTCAAAGCTGACCGTATCTGGCGTCTCGTGCCATTTCTTTAAACACACTAAATTGATTGAATCGCTATTCGACCATGCATACATAGTTCACACACCTTACTGATACTAAAGAATTAAATCTAGAAAGCCCCGCCGCTGCACGTTCCTAGAGAACAGCAACAACGGGGCTTGGGAGTGGGCTTAGATTAAGCCGCTAAGATTGTTTTAAGATCTTGCTCTGGCGTTGAGATAGAACGCATGTCGAACTCGTCTTGAATAATCTTTAGTAGGTTTTCAGTTAGGAATGCAGGCGCTGTTGGGCCTGTGTAGATACCTTTCACACCCAGTGCGAACAGAGTAAGCAGGATAACGATCGCTTTTTGCTCGAACCAAGAAAGAACAAGTGTTAGTGGTAGTTCGTTGATGCCACAATCAAACTCTTGAGATAGCGCAAGAGCAAGCTGAATCGCTGAGTATGCATCGTTACATTGGCCAACATCGAGCAGACGTGGAATACCGTTAATGTCGCCGAATTGGTTTTTGTTGAAACGGAATTTACCACATGCCAATGTCAGGATTACTGAATCTTCTGGCGCTTGAGCTGTGAAATCTGTGTAGTAGCTACGTTCAGATTTATCGCCGTCACAACCACCCACTAGGAAGAAGTGTTTGATGTTGCCTTCTTTCACTTGTTCAACAACCGCAGGCGCTGCTTCCATCAAGGCGTTACGACCAAAACCGACAGTGATCATTTGCTCGATCTCGTCATGCTTAAAGCCTTCTTGCGCAAGAGCACAATCGATCACTGCACTGAAATCGTCACCTTCAAGGTGAGCAACACCCGGCCAGCCTACGATGCTACGCGTAAATAGGCGGTCAGCGTACGAGCCCACATCTGGGTTAAGCAGACAGTTAGATGTCATTACGATCGCACCTGGGAAGTTCGCAAATTCTTTTTGCTGGTTCTGCCAAGCGCTGCCGTAGTTACCCGCAAGGTGTGGGTACTTGTTTAGTTCAGGGTAGCCGTGTGCAGGTAGCATCTCACCGTTGGTGTAAACGTTAATGCCCTTGCCTTCCGTTTGTTGAAGGATCTTTTCTAGATCATGCAGGTCGTGACCAGAAACAAGGATACAGTGACCTCGCTTCGTCTTCACATTCACGGTTGTTGGTTGAGGGTGACCGAAGGTATCTGTCTCGCCTTTATCCAACATTTCCATGACCTTGTAGTTCATTAAGCCGATCTGCATAGACGTATCTAACAGTTGTTTTAGGTCTGATGGATCTGTACCTAGGAACGCCATGATTTCATGGTATTCAGCGAAAATAGCATTATCAGTTTGACCAAGAACACGTGCGTGCTCCATGTAAGCTGCTGCACCTTTTAGACCGTATAGGCAAAGAAGGCGAAGACCAATCACATCTTCGTGTTGAGAGTCGTGACCACGGTTTACCGCCGCTTGAGGGGCAAGCGCCAATAGCTCTGAAGAGTCCGTTGGAAGGTCGAATTGAGCAGCAGCAGAAAGCGCTGGGATCTCAAAACCAATCAATGTCGCTGCCGCGCGAACCTGTTGCTCTAAACGCTGCTTGAATTCATGGGACTGTTGTGCGAATTCGATGATACGAGCAGGGTCGAAGTTAACGTTGGTTAGTGTTGCGAAAAACGCTTTTGGCGCCCACTCGTCGATTTCAGTATCAATAACATCACACGCACGGCCCAAATTGGCCCAAAAAGAAACACCTTGAAGAGAATGCACCAACACGTCTTGAAGGTCGGATACTTCCGAAGTTTTACCACACATACCTTGTGCGAAAGAACAGCCTTTTACGGTTGGGGTTTGAATTGTTTGTTCACATTGAATACAGAACATATAAGGGCTCCAGTAATTTTTATTAACTGTAAGTACTTTGCTTACAGTGACTTATTCCAACCCCTATAGAGCATCAAGCGTGCCAACTTTTAACATATTGATTTTATTAAACTTAGTTTTATTCCATGTTTTTAGTGCGTGATTATGACTACATATAAACTCCCTAACAGCACACATCCGTGTCATAGTGACTCTCAGAGATTTATTAACGGCGTTCATGTTTCGTTCAGAATAGAAGCGATAAAGTAACAACATAGAAAAAGAGGAATGAATATGAAAAATATATTAGTTACGATTGTTGCATTGTTTACTGGCCTTTTGGCGTTATTCACAAGCTTGATCCTTGCTATTCCTTTAGCTATTGCAGCTTTAATTACTGGCAAGCGCATTCAGAATCAAATGAAGAAACAAGGTTTCGCAGCTCATATGAACACTCGTCAGTCATCAACCAATGATGCCGGTGTTATTGAAGGTGAATACGAAGACCTTTCAAGCAAAAAGTAACCTAAACTTTAGTTTCAGACATAGTGAAAGCACAACAGAGACAAGATTACATAATGCAAAGAAAGCCCCTCCTAGCACTGCTGGCCTTAACGACTTTAAGTCTCGTTGGTTGTTCCAACGAGACACCGATACCCGCTTACGAAACATCTCCAGACTTGCCTAGCTATCAGCAAGACAGCTTTGATGCCTACGTCAATGACACACAAGATTGGTTATTGAAAAACCGCGTGTTCATGACGGAAGACAAGCAACTCGAGATCCAACTCAATTCACCAACCGAGTATCAACCAACCTCGCCAAACGGCAAGGCGGTATTATTGGTTCATGGATTAGGCGACTCACCTTACTCATTTAAAGACATCGCTACCCATTTGGCAGAGCAAGGTTACTTAGTGAGAACCGTATTACTTCCGGGTCACGGCAGTCGCGTGGGTGATTTAATGCAGCCGAGCCTAGAAGATTGGCAAGGTGTGGTGGCTCATCATACGAAGTTACTTGAGCAAGAGTATGATTCTGTTTGGCTAGGCGGCTATTCAACCGGCGCGAACCTCGTGACTTCACAGGCGATGAACGATCCAAAGATCTCTGGGTTACTGCTGTTCTCACCTGCGTTTCAACCGAGCTCGTCTGCCGTTCAATACGCGGGACTAGCAAGCTACTTTGTCACTTGGGCGGATCAAGATCCTGAAGACAATGTGTTGCGTTACAACTCGTTGCCAATGAATGGTGCATCGGTTTACTACGAGACATCAGAAGTCGTACGTGGTGACTTACAAGATAAACACTTCGATAAACCAGTTTTTATTATGATGAGTGAAGGCGACAGCGTGATTGACACCAACTACGTTCAGCAAGCCTTTACTGAATCTATGCCGAATCCAAACAATGTGTTGGTTTGGCAAGGAGAGACGACTCTCGAGGATCCTCGCGCTGTTCAGTACAGCATGAAGATCCCAGAGCAACGCATCTCGAACGGCTCTCACATGGGCTTACTGTTCTCACCAAACAACCCTTATTACGGAATCAATGGTAGCGAGAAGATTTGCTCCAATGGTCAGGCAGAAGGGTTTGAAGAACAATGCAATGCAACCAGTGAGGTTTGGTACTCAGCTTGGGGCTATCGTGAAGAAGGGAAGAACCATGCGCGTTTGACCTACAACCCCTACTTCTCAGACTCGATGGCGAAGCTAGATGCCGTACTGAACTCTGAAGGCTAATAAGCTCAAGTCTTCCAAAAGCTAATCCAGAGAAATCAAAAAGGCTCACTAGATAACGTCTAGTGAGCCTTTTTTAATGAGTTACTTATTCTTATCGTTTACTGCTATATCGTCCACACCACGCGAACAGCAAGCAGGATCAGCACCACGCCAGATAGTCGATCAATCAACTGAGCTTTCGAGCGAATACGTTCAACAATCAACGGGCTAGACAGTACCAAGGTGATAAAGGTGTACCAAAGGCCGTCGACAATCAGCGGCGTTGAGACAATAATCACTTGATTGGTCAGTTCATTACCTAGCGCTACAAATTGGCTAAACAGAGCGATGAAGAACAATGCGATCTTTGGGCTCAAGATAGAGATCAAGAAAGCCTCACGAGCAGACTGCATGTAACTCATCTTTTCACCCGCTTCTAATTTCGCGGCAACACCACCTTTCGAACGTAACGCATTAACGCCAAGATAAAGCAGATAAGCAGCCCCCGCTAAGCTAATACCTTTAAATAACATTGGGGATTGCTCAAGCACAACGGCTAAACCAACAATGGTTGCGAACGCATAAATACCGATACCAGCAGCGTGTGACCAAGCTGCGATAAGCCCGTTCATACGGCCACCAGCCAAACTGTGTTTAGCGATCATCGCCAAGCTTGGGCCCGGAGACATTGCACCCAACAAGCAAATCGCTAATAAAGAAAACCAAATTGTTACTGTCATCATTCCATTCCTAATAAAATAAAGCGTTCCAGCTGAACGCTCTACGCTTAATACTCAATACTTGGCACTTACCATAATTCGCAGGAGGTATTATTTGAAATCAAAGATTATCATCACACCTATGATTTCAAGTCATACTGATATTGTAACTCGACTTTTGCATGGCTTGGAATGCTTTTTCTCGCGCCCATTTGTGGGCAGAGTCGTTGTCATATTTAGGATGCCACATTAACCAATAGGTATGCATTTCCGTATCAAATGGCAACGAAAAGTAGGTAGTATCGAGGTGTCGACCTAGGTTATAGGCGATATGTTCTGGCACGATCATCAGATAGTCGTCTTGCAATAACACAGTACCAGCAGATGAAAAGAACGGAACCTGTAAAGCCACTCTTCGCTTCAGCCCTTGCTTCTTCAATGCTATGTCCGCGTAACTGTCTTTATCTCCACCACCCGTCACTTTGATGTGAGAGTAGTGAACAATATCTTCTGCACTCAAAACCGCTTGTTGAGCCAGCGGGTGCGACTTTCGCATCAAACACACCGACTTATCTTCACCAAGTTTGATACTTGAGACATGTTCTGGCTTTGTGGGAAACATACTGGAAGCCAAATGAATCCCAGACTCGTTCAGTGCTTCAAGGTAGTTTGGCTGCCACAATCGATAAGCCAAATTAATGTTCGGCGCTTCAGCAGACACCTCTGCCACAATCACAGGAAGAATATACTGAGCGACATAATCACTCGAAGACAACACCAATTCACCCTGCCAGTCTTGCGGCTCGAAGGGTTTATCATCTAACAGGTGGTCAAACTCGCCAAGCAGGTCGTCGAGTTTACCTTTGAGTAGCAATGCACGGTTGGTCGGCACCAGTTTGTTGCCGTCACGGACCAGCAAAGGGTCGCCACACAAATCACGTAACTGGCTGAGCTGACGGCTCACCGCGGATTGTGTGATATGCAAACGTTGGGCGGCACGGCTCACATGACACTCTTCAAGAAGTACATGCAGTGAACGCAGTAGGTTTAAGTTGATATTGCCTAACATGAATGCACCGTCGCATTCTGTTTGTTGAAAAACTCGGTCAAAACCGTATGAGTCATTAAGTGGCGAAGATCCGGGTAACTTTGCAGCTGATCGCGAACTCGGTTCAAGCTCTCCATGCTTTCCACTTCCACGTACAACATCATATCTGTCTCACCGCTAATAGAGTGGCACCATTGCACCTCATCAATACTCTGGATTTGTTTCGCGTAAGACTCACAACTATGGTCACTACTCGACATGTCGAACTTCAACAAGATATAAGCGCACACATTCTTCGTTTGGTTGGGTTCTGCCACTTGAGCGCAGTAGCCCGTAATCACTTTGTCGCTTTCCAGTTTCTTGATTCTGGCGTTCACCGCTGAGCGCGAGAGGCTGACATCTCGGGCGATATCGCTCACTGAGCATCGTGCATTGGTTTTGAGAATATCCAAAATCTGGCGATCAAATTTATCCATGCTTCTGATTCTTTTCATTTATTGTTCTATTTATAACGCCTAATTTGACACAACTTTCCTACTTATAACAGCCATTCTGACAGCCGACACTTTCACACTGAATCGGATTAATACCGTTAAAATGACGGTGTCTTACGACGTTTCGCTAGCTGTATTATTGATGTCAACAATGTATGCTCTCAATCATAACTTCTCACACACCAGAAGAAAGTTACTGGAAGACCGTGACCAGAATCAAATAGCTAGGAGAGCGAATGACACAACTCAAACAAGAAATCACGCTTATTTCAGGAATCGGACAACTCTCGACGACCTTGCTAGGCACTGGATTATTTATGATCCCTGCGATCGCAGCAGGCATTGCAGGACAGTTGTCTCTTCTCGCTTGGTTAATCCTGTTTATCGCTATTTGCCCGATTGCACTGACCTTCGCATCATTAGGAAAACGCTACCCGAATGCAGGTGGTACTGCCTATTTTGTGCGCCAGGCGTTTAGCGAGCGATTAGAAACAAGCGTGGCGTGGTTGTTTGTGAGTGTTATTCCTGTCGGTATTCCAGCGGCCATTGCACTGGCTGGTGGTTTTGCTCAACAATTGTTACCCGCACCTCTCGATACACCACTTGGTGCTCAATCCTTTACCGTCGCCCTGCTTATTGCCGTCAATTTGATGGGCAGTAAATCTTCTGGCCGACTGCAAACCGTGATCGCATTGTCGATTTTTGCCTTAGTCAGCGCTTTTGTTTGGAAAGCCGACATCACGGCAACCGATGTTGCTCTTCCTGCCATCTCATCCAATTCAATGTGGTCTATCGGCGCTGCTTTAGCTGTCATGTTTTGGTGCTTTGTCGGAATAGAAGCTTTTGCTCACATGGGAGAGGAATTCAAAAATCCACAACGTGACTTCCCAATCGCCATCATTGCAGGCTGTTTTGTTGCGGGGCTAGTGTACTGGGCTTGTTCAGTAGTGATTCTTAAGCTGGGTGCTTTCGGTTCATCTGAATTCGATGCCGCATCCATCCCTTGGGTAACAGAACAACTGTTTGGTAATGGCTTCAAAACCGTCATCAGCGTGCTGGGGTTCTTTGCTTGCTTTGCCAGCCTAAACCTTTACACACAAAGCCTGTCTCGGATGATCTGGGCTCAGGCCCGCCAACACAGCCCTGCAAGTCGAATGGCTCAACTGAACAGCCGCGGCGTACCGCTCTACCCAACGTTAGCAATTGGCTTTGTCGTGCTTATTTCGTGTGTGATTGGTGAGCTGTCTAATTTAGACCTTGAGTTCTTTCTCAAGCTCGCCAACGGTATTTTTGTTCTGGTTTATCTGCTCGCAATGTTAGCCGCTTGCCGATTACTAACAGGCGCATCTAGATACACTGCCATGCTTTCATTGGTCATCTGTACCTTGGTGTTTATCTGTTTAAGTTGGTCGATGCTCTATGCTGTGACTGTTTTTGTGACATTGTCACTCCCTTGGCGGAAGTGGCTAGGTAAAGGTAAACCCACCGTCTCTATCGATAAGTTGTAACTCGATAAATGATGAATCGACAAGCTGTAAACGATACCTACCAATATCACTGATAAAAAAGCCGAGCGATCTGTTTGATCTTCGGCTTTATCTCAGCCAGACGGATATTTCCAAACCCTAGCACCGCCCCACTCCAATCACGAGCATCACTCGAACCGTACTCATAAAAATCAAACGGACGAATGATGATATTTTGAAGATCAGCTCGTCGGCTCCACTCATGTTCAGATATACCTTGATACCACTTCACGGTCACATGTAGCCCTGCCGCCTGACTGATCACTTCAAGATCACCGTTAAACTCGCTTTCAATCGCTTCTATCATGGCTTCATACTTGAGTTTGTATGACCGACGCATCTTTCTAATATGACGCAGCAAGTCGCCTTCTCGAACAAAATCCGCCAAAGCTTCCTGTGTGTGGGACGCCGTGTCTCCAGTGAGCGCGTCTTTGATCTCAAGACACTTCGCCACCAGACTTTCTGGCACCACTAAGTAACCTAAGCGGAGTCCGTTGAACATGACTTTACTCAGCGAACCAACATAAATGATTCGTTCATCAAACCCGAGTTTACCCGCTAAGCCTTGCATACTGGTGTAAGGGCGATGAGCAAACTGGAACTCACTGTCGTAGTCATCTTCAATGATCCATGACTGATGTTTGTTAGCCCAATCGATCAACTTGAGGCGTTGCTCAGTATTGAGGGTCGTGCCCATTGGGTATTGATTACTCGGCGTGACATAGAGAGCTTTAGCATTACTGGACAACACTTTTTCAATATCTAACCCAACCTTTTCACGCACACTCACACCATCCAGCTCTAGCCTCAACAGATCGATAATTTTATGCACTTGTCGATAGCCCGGCTCTTCCACAAGGATTTTGTCGCCCATCGCTAACGTCGCCATCAAACCAATTGATATGGCTTGCTGCGCACCAGCGGTGATGATAATTCTATCGGCACTGCAGTGAACCGAGCGACTACTCGCAAGATATCCGCTCAATGCTTCCCTCAAGGCTGAGCTTCCCTGAACCTCTTGATTGCCCGCAATGTTCTGACGTGTAGAGTGACGTTGCAGCAACCTCTGCCATTTCGCAAAAGGGAACGCATCTAAGTCAGGAACTCCTGGGGCAAAGCTGCGGTTATTGTCGTTAGGTGTCGCTATGTTTGTACTCGGTTTACTGACTGTTTGTTTGACCTTCGGATCCTGAACACTGTTTGGCTTATACAAACTTAGAAAGTGTTCTGGTTGTTCAACCGAGACATAAAACCCTGAGCCTTGCTTACTCTCGATATAGCCTTCAGTAACCAGTTGTTCGTACGCATAAATCACCGTATTTCGACTCACCGATAACTCGACAGCCAACTTACGTGTTGAAGGTAACTTACTGCCCTTGCTCCATAAATCTTGAACGATCTTCTCTCTTATCGCGTGGAACAAGGCGGTTTGACGCGTGCCGTGTTGTTCGTCTAACTGTAGATCACCGACATCGATAGGCTGCATAACTGGATCCAAATAGTGTTTAAAAGTGGCTCTATTTAATAGACCAGTTAATCGCTACATTAATCAAAAGGCAATGATTAAGGAGCGATTATGTTATCTAACACGAAAAGAACCACGATTAAAAAAGGGGCTCACAAAGCCGTATTTGAACAAGAGAAACTGCACCAAATTATTGATGAGAGCTTAATCGCACACATTGCATTGCAGGGCGAACAAGGACCAATGGTCATCCCGATGCCCGCGTGGCGAGTGGGTGATATAGTCTACATTCATGGAGCTAAAAACAGTCGCCTACTAAAAGGACTAAAAAAGGGAGAACCAACCTGTTTAACGTTCACCTTGTTCGATGGTTGGGTGCTGGCTCGTTCGGCATTTCATCATAGTGCGCATTATCGTTCTGCTGTGGTATTGGGGTCATTTTCAGTCATCGATGACAATCAAGAAAAGGATCGCTTGTTGAATATCTTTATTGAGCAAATCGCACCGGGCAGAACCGATGAAGTGAGGCTCAGTAATGAAAAAGAACTCACTGCGACCGAGTTGTTGGCGATACCTTTAACAGAAGCTTCCGTGAAGATTGGTAAACATGGAGTGAATGATGATAAAGCCGATATGGACATTCCAGTTTGGGCTGGCGTATTACCCTATAGAACTGTTGTTGGGCCGTTAGAAACCGTTCCAGAACAAGAAGGCATCATTGAAACACCAGATTACCAACAAGCTTATGGTGAACGATGGTATCAGAATTAACACTCGAAGATGGTGAACTTGATAAAATTGTATACAATCTGAATTACAAAAATTTAACATGACTCAATAATGTAATCAGACGATGAAAACGAACAAGGATATTCTGCCGTTTCAAGGCTTGCTCAATGGCATTGGGCAAGTCTATTTCACACCGTCTATCATGACGTCGACTTTGCTGTTGCTTGCCATTTCTATTGAGTCACTGGCGCTGGCTTTTCTTACCTTACTTGGCGCCAGTTGCAGCTATGCATTAGCTTTCTATGGCTATATGTACACCAACACCAACACCAACACCAACAAGTCAGTTGACGACATTGATAGTGGAATGTACGCGCTAAATGGCGCTTTGATTGGTTTATTTATCGGTAACTTTTTTGGTGTGACACCATTATTGGCTTTAGTGACTGCGTTAGGTGCATTACTCACGGTGCCGATTGCCCACATCGTATTCAGTTTTGAGAAATATCGCGGTTACACTAGCGCCTTTATCCTCACCACTTGGCTGATTTATATTATCCAATCAACCTTTGAGCTGTCAGCGTTTTCTGCACCTGATTCCGCACTGATGCCACTCATCAGTATTGAGGCTAACTCGTGGTTCAACCTGCCGACAGTGGTGATCCCGTTGTTAAAAGGGATAAGCCAAGTCAGCTTCATCGAAAATGCGTTGTCGGGGCTCGTTATCTTAGTCGCCATCGCACTCAACAATATCAAGCATGCCATTTGGGTTATGCTCGCAGTAATAATTAGCACCGTATTTAGCGGGTTGATTGGCGCTTCTAACGAACTGGTAGCCCAAGGTCTTTACGGGTACAACGCCATTCTTGCCACTTTAGCACTTGTGCCCTATCCGCGAATCCGTTGGCCGTTAATCCTATTAGGCATGCTGTTAAGCTGTCTCATCACACTTGGTTTTCATGAACTGTCACTGTTACCACTCACCGCCCCTTTCATTTTGAGTACTTGGGGGATGGTTTACTTGTCCAGCCTGATCCATAAACGAACCATAAGTTAGCTCTGAATAGTTACAGGCCAGTTTTTAGGCGCTCAACATATTGCTTGGGTGTCAAACCTCGATGTTTCTTAAACATCCGATTAAAGCTCGCGACATTGGTATAGCCGAGCCTCGTCGCGACTTTATCTATTGGCACTGAATACATCAACAACTCCACCGCCACATTACTTAACGCATAGCCCATAATGGTAGAAAAGTTGATGCCTAAGTTATGCAATCGACGTTGAAATTGCTGTTCAGATAACCCAAGCAAACTCGACACTTTATGCAGTGTTGGCAGGCCGAAATGGCGACTGTAATTGATCATCTCATAGGTCACCTTATGCTCATCCGCGGCATCAGGCATGTTGAGGTAATTATCTAAGTCATGAAAGTTCATTGCCAAGCTCATCTTGCCGCTAGAAGGGGCTTGATTGCTCGATAACCTCGACTGGCTTGGTATCCAGATTTCAGTTCGTGGCTGGCCCCACTGAATATTGCACCCAAAATACTCTTGATAGAGTTGAGTGTTCTCGCGATAACCTGCGATAGAGACGGCTGCGGGAGTAAAGTCGTCTCCCAAGTAACGCCTTAATATCTTCATCATAAAGATGGCAACTCGAATTGAGTCATGAACTTTACCCACCTCAGTATAAGCAGGATTGTCGTAGCACCATTTGATGAAATTACCGACTTGAGCGCCATATAGAAAAGCCCCGGACTGCAAACAGTGCAACCCGATGTTAACTCGGCGTATAGACGACGCCAGATCGTGCCCCGAGAAAAACCAGTTAGAGAGAGGACCTAGCCTTTCAATATCCACTCTATCAGCCAGCTTCAAGATAATATCGGGAGGCTCAGTGGCTCAGTCTCCACATATTCAGCTGCGTCCCGATTCAACTAATGTGTCGGGAAAAACTTCCAAAGTCCACATCGACCCAAACCAGGATGTGACTGAAGGACAGCTAATTTACGAAATTGATGACACTAAATATGTCATCGCAAGAGACAAAGCCAGCGTTCAACTTGAATCTGCAGAGGTCGCTTTAGACACAGCTCGTCAAGAAGTGAGCATTGCAAAAGTCAGCTATCAATCGGCGCTTGAAGACATCAAAGCTTCAGTCGCACAAATAGATTCGGCTAAAACAGACTTAGTACTGCAGTCAAAGACGCTTGATCGTTACCAGAAGCAAAACAAAGTGGTAGAACATACGATCACTGAAACTGACATCGACCAACAAACAGCAAAGGTAGACTTAGCGACGTATAACGTTACGACATTGGAATCTCAACTTAGCAAGAAAGAAGTCGATGCCGAGAATGCGAAGTTGAACATCCACAAAGCTGAAACCAATGTGAGCAAGAAGCAAACTGAGGTCGATTCAGCAAAGGCAACACTGGCACAAGCACAATGGGACTTGAACAGCACCAAAGTCACGGCACCGACTGACGGCTTTGTAACGAACTTTATTCTTCGTGAAGGTCAGCGTGTTTCAATGATGCCTCGTATCCAGATGTATACCGAAGAGAAGTACGTGCTGATGCGAGTTAACCACCAAGCGATTCGTAATATTAAGGTCGGTCAACCTGCGGAATTTGCGACAGCGGTATACCCAGGAAAAGTGTTCTCTGCAACCGTAGAAGGCATTGTAGAGGCCACTGGTGAAGCGCAAGCAAGTTTGCTGGGTATCGATGAGCAGGTTCGTGTTACCACAGGCAAAAACCTTCAGAACAAGCACCACTTTGTTCGTTTAAAAATTGATGAGGCAGAGGGTTACGATATTCCTGTTGGCTCTGTCGGATTAGCGTGGGTAAGCGGTGAGAAGCCTATCAGCTTTATGGCGTTCCTAGACGTAATACGCGGGATCATCATTAGAATGAAGTCTCAACTGTACTTCTTCTACTCCATCTAATACTTCCTATTGGTGAAACAATACCCAAGCCCGTGCGCTCTTAGATCGCACGGGCTTTTTGTTTATTTCACCATTCGTCGCCAGAAAGAACACAAACCCGAAAAACGAATAAACACTCTAAAGTTGCAAATCGCAATTGCATTTTGCAATTTGGCATTTCAAAAACGCAAATTAAACGCTCAAATACGCACCAGATTGCTATAAAACTGCCGTTTTACGTGGTTTTAAAAGTTGGCACACTAACTGCAATGTATATATTGACCCTTCTTAAGCCGAGGGTCACCTAGCCAACTGACGTTGTTAGTGAACCTATTCTTGTTCACAAAATATATAGGCCAATTGCGATTATTGCGATTGGCTATTTTTTTGCCTGCAGTTTGGCCAACCGCCCTCTTTTTCGATACAGACACCCATTCAGACGTATAATAATAAGCATTCATAGCCAACCAAGAACAGCAGATAACCAACGCATTATAGAAAACGTTTTCTATTTGTTTTTTTTAAATAAAGACAGAAAATAACACTATGTTTTACAAGATAATTACTGCAATAACTGGTTTTTATGGGCAATTATTGACAAAATTAGCATTGACTATGTGATTTATATCACCATAATGCGCAAGTTTGCCTGCAATACGGCGACCGTTAATTTTAATTTTGATCATTTGCGGAGGTAAAAAATGGCTGCTGATAATAACTACAGTCTAGGGCCGGTTCCTACATCGGCTAGGAAAGGAGTCGCTTCACTCACCATGGTAATGCTTGGACTCACTTTCTTCTCTGCAAGTATGTGGACAGGTGGTTCACTCGGGACAGGTCTTTCATTCAACGATTTCTTCCTCGCCGTTCTCATCGGTAACCTAATCCTCGGTATTTACACTTCTTTTCTTGGCTACATCGGCTCATCTACTGGCCTCTCTACCCACCTCCTTGCTCGTTTCTCTTTCGGTACTAAAGGCTCATGGCTTCCTTCTGCTTTACTTGGTGGTACACAAGTCGGTTGGTTTGGTGTGGGTGTTGCGATGTTTGCTATTCCAGTACAAAAAGCAACGGGCATTGATACCAACACCTTGATTATCGTATCTGGCTTATTGATGACGGGTACAGTGTACTTCGGCATTCAAGCGCTAATGGTGCTTTCAGCGATTGCAGTGCCTGCGATTGCGATTCTGGGTGGTTACTCAGTACTGACTGCGGTAGACAGTGTTGGTGGACTAGAGCAATTGCAACTTATTAAACCAGAGACGCCAATGGACTTTTCAATGGCTCTTGCAATGGTTGTAGGTTCGTTCGTAAGTGCGGGTACGTTAACGGCCGATTTCGTTCGCTTTGGTAAAAAGCCAGCAAGCGCAGTATTAATTACTATGGTTGCGTTCTTCATCGGTAACTCGCTGATGTTTATCTTCGGCGCAGCAGGAGCAGCAGCAACCGGTCAGGCTGATATTTCAGATGTGATGATCGCGCAAGGTCTGCTGCTTCCAGCCATCATCGTGCTTGGCTTGAATATCTGGACAACCAATGAAAATGCACTTTATGCATCCGGTTTGGGTTTATCTAACATCACTGGTCGCTCAAGTACTACAATGTCAATCATTAACGGCATTATCGGTACGATTTTCGCACTTTGGTTATACAACAACTTCGTTGGTTGGTTAACCTTCCTTTCGCTGGCGATTCCACCAATTGGTGGCGTAATCATCGCCGACTTCTTCGCGAACCGTAAACGTTACAAAGATTTTGCAAATGCAGAGTTCCAAACCGTTAACTGGGCTGGCATTATCGCGGTAGCAACAGGCGTAGCCGCTGGTCACTTCCTACCTGGCGTTGTTCCTTTGAACGCAGTGTTAGGTGGTGCAATCAGTTACCTCGTGCTTAATCCTCTATTGAACAAAAAAGCTCTGAAATCTCAGGCCGCTTAAGGACACACTATGACAACCTTATTAATCAAGAACGCGAAACTTCAAGACCAAGAAGGCTTGAAACAGATTCTGATTGAAAATGGTCAATTTTCTCGCATTCTCGATAATGGCGCGCAAATCAATCATCAAGGCGACATCCTTGATGCTGAAGGTGGCATTGCAGTTACTCCTTTCTGTGAACCGCACATCCACCTAGATACTACTCAAACTGCTGGTGAGCCTAACTGGAACATCTCTGGCACTTTGTTTGAAGGTATTGAGCGTTGGGCTGAGCGCAAAGAACTGCTATCAATCGAAGACGTAAAGTCTCGTGCCAAGCAAACACTGAAATGGCAGATAGCTAACGGTGTTCAACACGTTCGTACACACGTTGATGTGTCTGACCCAACACTCGTTGCGTTAAGAGCGATGGTTGAAGTTCGTGAAGAGATGAAAGAGTGGGTCGACATCCAGATCGTTGCATTCCCTCAAGAAGGTATTCTTTCATACCCTAACGGCAAAGAGTTGCTTGAAGAAGCAGTGAAGATCGGCGCTGACGTTATCGGTGCTATCCCTCACTTCGAATTCACTCGTGAATACGGGGTTGAATCTTTGCATTATGTGTTCGAGCTTGCACGCAAGTACGACTGTCTGATCGACGTTCACTGTGATGAAATCGACGACGAACAGTCTCGCTTTGTGGAAACATTAGCAGCCCTTGCTCATAAGTTTGAAATGGGCGAGAAAGTAACTGCTAGCCACACCACTGCAATGGGTTCGTACAACAGTGCTTACACATCTCGCCTGTTCCGTCTATTGAAGATGTCAGGTATCAACTTCGTGGCAAACCCGCTAGTGAACATTCACTTACAGGGCCGTTTCGACGATTACCCGAAACGCCGCGGTGTAACGCGCGTTAAAGAGATGCTAGCAGCAGACATCAACGTTTGTTTTGGCCACGATGATGTGTTTGACCCATGGTACCCACTGGGCACAGCGAACATGCTTCAAGTTCTGCACATGGGACTGCATGTAACACAGGTTATGGGCTACGACCAAATCAACAACTCACTTGATTTGATCAGCAAGAACTCTGCTCGCACATTGAACATTCAAGACAACTTCGGTATCGAAGAAGGTAAGCCAGGTAGCTTGCTGATTCTTCCTGCTGACAATGGCTTTGATGCAGTACGCCGCCAAGTACCAGTGCAGTACTCAATACGCCACGGTAAGGTGATTGCAGAGACTCAACCAGCGAAAACAAAAATAAATTTAGATCGAACTGAAGATATCAACTTTAAGCGTTAATATCGTCTATACTAATGATCAAAAGGAAGCTGAGATGCTTCCTTTTGTTGTGTTGGACGAAGCGACAAAACTATCACTAAATCAGTGTAAATCTTGTACATTCGCACGGTATGACAAAAAAAAGCACAAATTTCTTAAGCAATGCGTGTACATCTCAAAAGACTGTGTTAACATGCTCTCGCTCTGTTAGCCGGAGTTATTTAAGTTAGATGAATAGTAAAAAATTGACATGTAAAATCGTTACCCGTTTTTGTAAGTAGTTTTTCCTTATTTCTTAGCAATATTAAATAATTCAATTATCAGCGCATTGCATTAAATGCAATCAACAACTTAGAAAATTTATGAATAAGGGACAAATTATGTCTAACACAAATACTGGCACTGTAAAATGGTTTAACGAAGAGAAAGGTTTCGGTTTCATTTCTCAAGACAACGGCGGCGCTGACGTATTCGTACACTTCCGTGCAATCGTTTCTGAAGGCTTCAAAACTCTGAAAGAAGGCCAAAAGGTTTCTTTCGAAGTTGAAAATGGTCAAAAAGGCCTACAAGCAGCAAACGTTGTTGCTCAATAATTAGCTCTTATAGCTAAAAAGAATTTTAAAGCGCTGATTTTTATCGGCGCTTTTTTATGCCTGCTTATAAACATTTCCCCTCTCGATACAGGCTTTCCCCCGTAAACTCTGAACAAATGCAAATCACCAGCCAAGCGTCCTCAACCTAGACTTTCTCAATTAAAGCTCAACGATCAATTTACGTCACTTTTTGTATGCACTTCCCTAGACAACACTTAATTCTCAGTAATCTTTTGATACTAACTCACGCTACGCCGAAAGTTTGATAAGCCCAAATATGGTTAAAGAACAATCCATTAGATTACGCTTATGAATACGCAATCGATATTCATAATAAAAATGAGTTATTTATCCAACCCTCATCCACTAATCATATAATTTTTAAAGCAAAGACCTTCGAAATCCGCTAACCTTGTTCGCAAGTGGCTTAGTTGTTTTGGTATCTGCAGTAAAAATAATGAACAAAGACGAATTTCAGAAATCCACCGCAAATCTAAAAAAAGCGGTGCCTCTTATGATGAAGAACAGGGTGTCAACGACACCTGCAAATTACGCACTTTGGTACACCTATGTCGATAACGCTATTCCCCAGCTGACTCAAGACATGGATGGTGTTTTAGAACACTACGGTATTTGTCCTCCTGCCGTTGGTGAGCAGCTATACAACAATTATGTTGCCAGCAAATCCGAAACCAATATCAATGACCTTCGCGCTAATTTGGAACTGTTAGTTTCTGAAGTTTCCAATTCAATGAATGACACCCTGACCGACACCTCCGCTTTTTCTGACATGATCGATAAAAGCTTCGAGGACTTGGCTCGTGTTGATAATGAAAGCCTATCTATTGATGAAGTCATGTCCTTAGTTCGACAGCTGGTGTCTGAATCCCGTCATATTCGTCACTCTACTCAGTTTTTAAACTCTCAGCTAAACTCTGCAACCTCAGAGATCACCAAGCTAAAAACCCAGTTAGTAGAAGTTCAGAAAGATGCGCTTTTCGATAGTACAACCACACTCTATAACCGTCGCTCTTTCGACCGTGACATAGAAACCCTGTGTGAAGCACAACAATCTTTGTGTCTGATTCTTCTCGATATCGACCACTTTAAAAATTTCAACGACACCTATGGCCACTTGTTTGGCGATATGGTGCTTAAAGCGATCGCTCGCAAGCTGAAGTTAAGTTGCCGTGAAGGTATTTCTGCCTATCGATTTGGTGGTGAAGAGTTCGCGCTGATTGTGCCTAACAAGTCTTTGCGTATTGCTCGTCAACTCGCTGATACCAATCGTCGCTCTCTAGAAAAGCTGTCGATTAAAGATCGCCGCAGTGGTCAACAAGTCGGCAGTATCACTGCATCGTTTGGTGTCGCTGAACTTGAACCCGGCGAATCAGCTCAATCGCTGATTGAACGTGCTGATAAGCTACTTTATGAAGCGAAATCACTTGGCCGTAACCGAGTCATGCCTTTGTAAAACACACCAACAATGCTCTTATCGACATATTAGTCGGCTCGTATTGAGACTAGAAAGCCCCAAAGTTCATTATCTTCGGGGCTTTTTTTTCTTTAGTTGTATAAATTACTTTAGCTAACTAGGATTCACCGTTAGATCTGGAAGCAATAATTCAAGCAGTAGTCTTCACCACTCTTTGCTCTGAACTCTTTATCTTCACTGCATGCCTTTGGTTTACCCTTTGCGTCACCTTGAATCAAACTGATCCAGTGGCGCATCGCTGCAATGGTCTCTTCACGCATTGTGGTTGTTGCTTCCATTGGTGATTGGCCAAACGTGGTGCATGATTCCAACTGAATATCATCAATTTCTACTAGCTCAATACAACCTGTCCCTTTGTGGCAACCAAACATCACCTCTAGGTGGCTGCCACTGCCATCTCGAAACAAGATAGAGTCTGGGTCGTTCTTCTCACCCATGTACGCTACAAACTGCTTAGGGTGCTTCAGACCGCTGTGCTGACCATCTTTAAAGTAAGCCATAATATGGCGGTAATCGACTACGTAGCTGGTTACGTCTTGATGTGAGCCATTCTCTAGTGGGAATAGTCGATCAAGCAGCTGCTTTGCTTTCACTTGCTTTTCAGTTTGCTGATTGGCACTGATTGTCTCCACGGCAAAGACAGCTTCAGCGATAAATGGCTTTGATTGTTTTTGGATTTCTGTTTTATCGAATGTAAGCATATTCATAGTCTTTCCCTCTTGACCAGTCCGGTGATAACCACCGATTTCTACAGCAAAAATGTGTCCTAGAGCAATTATTCCAAACTAACGTTTAATTTATTTGTCATTTTGTGAATTGCTTAGTTTGTAGATTAGCGCTTTTTTATATACAATTTCACAACAAAAATTTTACAATGTGAATTTTACAAATATGGCCTTGTCAAAAAGTTTAGTTCGTCAGTCACATTTCCTAGGTACGAAGATACGTAACCTAAGAAAACGTAACCATTTAACGATGGAAGACCTGTCTGCGCGTTGTATTAGAATCGACCCAGAATGTGCCCCTTCCGTTTCTTACCTTTCAATGATTGAACGTGGAAAACGGGTTCCGAGCATCGATATGCTGGAAGTGATTGCACAGGTCTTTCAGAAGAATCCGACGTGGTTCCTCGACGACGAATCTGAACAACAAGCCATTGCTCCTGATAAGGGGAATCGTGGTGGGATAAGTGGCATGGCGCTCGAGCCGAGCTTCCTATTCTCAAACGACATCCTGCAAATTGCGATTCCTGAGATGCTGTCACAAACGGGCATTTCAGGCCGCCAGTTTGCGCACCTCTTGATTCGAGCACACCAAGAGAGCAACCAGAACCACTTCCCTGACCTTGAGCGCGCTGCGGAAGAGGTAGGCTTAAAACGTCTTAACCTCAGCGTAGAAGACCTGATAGACATCGCTAGAAGCCTAGGCATCAACATCCGCTGGGTGACGCGCACGCCGCAAGACGTCGTCGATGAGCTCGGAATTAACGCTAAGCAGTTAGTGACCTCCTTCTTTGAGCCTCCCGGTACTATCTTCTTAAACGAGATTCTTAAAGAATACCCTACTCGTCTGAAATACGACCTTTCGGTTTATATCGGCCATTGCATTCTGCACAGCAAAGAAGGCCTAAAGAGTGTGTTGTCGGTCGGTAACAACAACACATGGGATGACAACCAGATATCAGGCTCTTCACAGCTCAACTCCCAAGACATTCTTCAAGCATGGCGAGACTTTGAATCCAGCTTCTTTGCTGGCGCACTTCTGTGCCCGAAAGTCCCGTTTAGGCAGCTACTTGACCGCACTGGTTACGAAATCGACGTTCACAAAAGAGCAGGGGTTTCCCCCTCTGTTGCGATGCGTCGAATGACTGTAGTATCGCCCTACCCTCACTGGCACTACTTTGATGCTTATGGGCCGGGGAAACTCAAGGCGGTATATCGCGGGAACGGGATTCCACTGCCTTGGGGAAATATGAGAACGGTCGCTGACCCATGTCAACATTGGGCTGTGTTCCGTCGATTATCAGAACCTCGAGCGGGAAGCTCGGCTCAAATCTCCATTTTGAATGTGGGTGATGAGCCAAGGATCTACTGCTGTGAATCCATCAATATGACGGACCCTGCGGGTAACAATCGTGTGTTGTGTGCTGGTATAGATCTCAACCCTGCGATTGATGCTCAAGGCGGTAATTCAAGAGACATAGCAGAGCAGCTAAAAGCGTCATGCGTTAACAATGGTGGCTCTGTGGCAATTCCGCGTAACATCAAGAAAGATCTCACGACAATAGCCAAGATTCTAAATATAAATTGGATTGAACGTGGGATTGAGACAGAGGCGAGGCTTATCTGCTCCAGAGGTGGAGAATGCCCACGCCAACCAAGCTGTTACTCGAAGTGTGGTGAGTAAAAAAGTAATAACAAAAAATAGAACCTAAAATTCAGGCAAAAAAAAACCAATCACAATAAGGGTGATTGGTCATATATTTTGTGTGAACAAAAAAGGTTCACTAACAACGTCAGTTGGCTAGGTGACCCTCGGCTTAAGAAGGGTCACCATTACTAATGCAGTATGCGTGCCAACTTTTAAAACACGTATTTACTACGCATCTGGACACGTATTAGCCGTATATCCTTGTTTGTTTTGCAAACTGGAATTGCAAATTGCGAAATTAAACAAAAACGCTAGTGATTATGTTGTTATTAATAAATCATTAAAGATTCATTACCCTTCCCCAAAATGCCATATTTCCCTTAGATTCAATCACTTTAAACAGCAATAAACCTCTCCCTAGGTTACTCAACATAAACAACACCCTAAACAACGCCCAAAAAAAAACGCGAACATTGAGATCCAATATTCGCGCTTATTTGAGTTAGACAGTAAAAAGTCACTAATCAACGAGAACTCTCCTGTGAGACATTCTCGTTATTGGACCTCTATGGTCTATCTAATAGACTCTACTTCTGAGGAGCTGGCTTAGAGCGGCTTCTCGACGGTGAAGGTTTGTTGCCTGTTGGCTTATTTGACGACTTGCTTGGGCCGTAGCTACCGCCGTAACCAGACTTCTTAGGCTTGCCTGCAGGTTTACCCGCGTTATTTGGCTTACCAGTACCGTTAGATTTACCCGCACCGCTTGGTTTGCTTAGAGTGTTCTGAGCACCCGCGTTATTTGCAGCAGGTTTATTGCCCGCACTACCGCGCTTAAAGTTGCTGCCGTTGTTTCTTACTGACTTATCTTCACCTGTCGCAGCTGAATTGTTTTCAGCCGGTTTCTTTCCAGATGTTGGTTTACGCTTTGGCGCCGAACCATTGCCAGCTACATGACGCTTGTTCTTACCTGCTGGCTTGTGCCCGCGAGCGTTATCACCAGAGCGTTGACCATCAGCATGCTCACGTGGCTGTTTTGCTTTCTTCTGTTTCTTAGGCTTGATTGGACGTGAATCCAAGCGAGACTCAGGTAACTTGTTTACTGGAGAGAAACCTTCCAGTTCACGACGCTCTAGCACTTGTTGAATAAGGCGTTCAATACCGAACAGCTCACCCACTTCATCCGCACAAACCAATGAAATCGCTTTACCTACTTCACCAGCACGGCCAGTACGACCGATACGGTGTACATAGTCTTCTGATACATGAGGAAGATCGAAGTTAACTACTTGAGGCAGTTGTGGGATATCGATACCACGAGCAGCGATATCAGTTGCAACAAGTACTCGTACCTTACCTGTTTTGAAGTTCTCTAAGGCTTTAGTACGTGCACCTTGGCTCTTGTTGCCATGAATAGGTGCAGCAGTGATGTCTTGCTCTTCAAGGAAGCGAGCAAGCTTATTAGCACCGTGTTTCGTCTTGCTGAACACCAACACTTGTCGCCAATCGTTATCTTTGATTAGCTTCGCTAGCATTGCGCTTTTTTTCTTTTTGTCTACTGGGTAGATGCTTTGCTCAACCGTTTTTGCCGTCGAGTTTGCAGGGCTTACTGAAATTTCAACAGGATTGTTCACTAAGCCTTTCGCTAAGCTGCGGATATCATCAGAGAACGTCGCTGAGAACAGTAGGTTCTGACGCTTCTTAGGCAAGAAAGCCAAGATCTTACGGATATCGCGGATGAAACCCATATCTAGCATACGGTCTGCTTCATCTAACACTAGGATTTCTAGTTGGTCGAAACGCACTGCATTTTGGTTGTATAGGTCAAGTAGACGACCAGGTGTTGCCACCAACACGTCACTACCTTTACGCAGTTTTTGCATCTGAGGGTTAATCTTCACACCACCAAACACTACCGTCGAAGTCAGCGGTAAGTTAATACCGTACTTCACTACGCTGCCATTCACTTGCGCAGCAAGCTCACGAGTTGGCGTTAGCACGAGCGCACGAACTTGGTTCTGACGTACGCGAGTACCTTTCGATAACATTTCAAGAATAGGTAGCGTGAAGCCTGCAGTTTTACCTGTACCTGTTTGAGCAGCGGCCATAACATCTTTGCCCGTTAGGACAGCTGGCACGGCTTTCTCTTGTATTGGTGATGGCTTATCGTAACCTTGTGCTTCAATAGCTTTAAGGATCGGTTCAGAAAGGCCAAGGGAGGTAAAACTCATAGATTATTTTCTCAGTTGAATAACATTTAGTATGAGCAACACGTTAAAAAGTGCGTTGCTTCAGCTTTTGCTCATCAAATACATTGATACGGAGCAAAGCGCGGTATTCTGAGGCTTTTCCCCCCATTCAGCAACTAAATTCTAATCGCAGCTAAAATTCAACCTAGATAACTTGTCGCTTCTGTTCGTACATTTTTTCATCAGCGGCTTTTAAGAGCGCATCGACATCATTGTAGTTGTTATTGTGAATAACCCAACCCACACTGATTCTGAGATAAATAGAGTGCGCGTCGTACACAACTGGTGCCGAGCATATCGCCTTTCGTAGTTTAGTCACGATCGACGATACGTGTTGATCATCGATAATGCGTGGCAACAAGACCAAGAACTCATCACCGCCTATCCTTGCGACGATATCTGAAACACGCAGCTCACTTCTGATGCGGTTAGCACACTCAATCAATACCTGATCGCCTGCCGCGTGACCATAAGTGTCGTTGATTGCTTTAAACCCATCGAGGTCGATATTTACAACAGCAAAGGTTCTCGCTCTCTGTTTTTGAGTGGTTTTGAAGGCCTGCTTGAGGCTATACATGAAGTATCGACGATTCGGCAACATCGTTAACTCATCATGCATAGAGCGGCTATCTGCAATGCGGTAAAGGCGATAAATAGTAAAGAAAGCAAACGCCAGCACTAATATTATGGAGTAGCCCACCAGCCTTACCGCTTGGATGCGATACCAAGGCTCATCCATCAATACATGTTCGTTACCGGAGAGAGCAAGGTACCAACCCCCGTATGGAAAACTCACCTGTTCAGTGGCAAACGCATTATCGAACACATCCTGAGTGCCATAAAAGACAGCGCCATCTTTCCCTGAACTGTTTGCACCACGAATTGCTAATTCATACTTGTTCTCGATCTTGCCGATTCCAACATCTTCAAACAGCTCATCTAAACCGATAACAGCACTGGAGACACCCCAATAATCTTGATTAAAAGGCGGATCTCGGAAGATCGGAGTACGTGTAATGAGGGCTTGCCCACCTTGAAACAGCTCAAAAGGACCAGCAATAAAGGTGTTGCCAAAATTACGGGCTATCTCAACAGACTCCCATTGATTTGGGTGATCACGATAATTAATACCGAGAATCTGCTCATTACCTTCCATCGGGTAAACAAAATTTAGAATGTCGTCTTTGGCGAGTCCGATAAGTCGAATATGGAAGCCATCTTGAATGATATTCTCTGCAATCTTATCCCAATTTTTTACCTCTCCATCGGGGTTGATGGTCACTAAGGTCGAGAAATTATTGAGGATATACATATCTGACACGATCGCGGCTTCAATCCGAGAACGAATAATGGATAGTTGCTTTTTTGCCTCTGAATACGATTCGTTTTTAAGAAAAGTTAATTGCTTGGCATGAAAGAACTCAATTGCGCTTACTATCGCAAGGAAAAAAAGAAAAGATACTACTCTGGCAGACCACTGCTTGCTAGAACCACTTGGCATTTACGAACCTCTAACACTATTGTTCTATATACTGCCTTATAACGGCTCATTTCTGGCTTATTGCTCCAGTATGCCGCTAAGTCATTAAAAATCCATACTAACTTCGACTATCTATCAAATATTGGGTGATCTATCACTTCAAACTTCTTTACTAAACGAATGGTTTAATCAAAAAGGGTTAGTGAACCTTATAAAGCTTACATTGTATTGACTCAACGCTTACATTAAAGGATTCATCAATGTTATTTTACATAGACTAATAATCAGCTTGGTACCTCACGACATGAAGTTAAAAACTATCACACTGTGTACATTGCTATCAGCCTCGGTTGCCGTTCACGCACAAGAAAACGTTCAAGCGCCAACCGCAGTGAACGTTCAATCCCAAGCAGATTCGCTCAATTCTCAAGAACAATCTTTCAAGCAATCTGCAGACCTAATTCGCACCACCTACGAAAGCCAGCTTTACACCCTGCCTGCATTCAAAGAAGGTCACTACGGGCTGCGCATGTATCGTCAAACATTAGACGATAAGTATTCAGCGGCGGTGTGGAGCGACATGGCTCGAGTGGCAAGCAAGCTCAGCACCCTGTCGAATGACGTTCAAACCATGGAACAAATCGTACTCTACTCAGAGAAGCGAGTTGCATCTTATATTGGTGATAACGATGAGCGCAGTATTCGACGCTACAACATCACCAAGCACATGCCTGAATACCTTTACCTTGGTGTTGACCTTCTAGGCTCTATGGCTCGTGCTAACGAATACGGTTTAGAACACAAGAACGATGCCAAGCTACGCGAAATCATTCGTCGCTATGACTTCTCACGATACGTGACCAATGAAGACATGGTGAAAGCGTGGGCCGCTCAATTAGCGAATCAGGTTTACTGGTTGCGCCAACTGGGTGAGCAGGATGTCGTTGATGAGTTTGTCGATACCTTCAAAAAAGCGTATCCAGACGATAAAGACAAAAAACTCTCAAGCCAGCAATTCGGCAATAAGATCTATGGTATGACACACGTCATCTTCGGCGACTCAGAATATTACCAACATCAAGTAAGCGAACAAGACCATCAATGGATCTACGATTACTTTAGAGAAAACATCGATACGATTCTGCTGCGTGCGAAAGAAGATGTGATTGCTGAGGTTGGATTAACCTTCTTATTGGCAGGTTTAGAAGATGACCCAGTTCTAGAGAAAACTCGACTCGCGATTCAAGCTTCAATCGATGAGAAACAAGGCATGATCCCTTCAATTACTGGCGATTTTGACCTTGAGTACGGTGAACACCGCAACGTATTAGCAATCATGCTACTCGATTGGCAGCAAGTGAATGAAGCGCCGACTTATGAAGGCAACCCTAAGGTGTTTACTAACATCCCTTACGGACTCATTAAAAACCAACCACCGAAGAACTAGCAACATACCTAGCCTAGGTTCATCATAGAACCCAAAAAGCCTCATACCTTTCTGAACTGACCCCCAATAGTTGGACACCAATTATTGGGGGTCTTTTTATGTCCAAATATAGCCGTGAGCTAAAATGTATCATTGCTAAGCAATACTTAGATGGCACGTCATCTCTCTATTTAGCAAAACAATATTCAA
>NZ_JBFRTQ010000039.1:0-1308 GCF_041474195.1 Vibrio sp. 10N.222.52.C3
TGAAGTGACCCCGTAAAGTTGGACATTTCTGTTAAGCGGCTTTCAAGGCCTGAGTTCGATATTCTATCGGAGTCAGGCCTTTTAGTTTCACTTTTATACGTTTGGTATTGTAGTACTCGATGTATTCTTTAATTTGCTCTATCAGAGCATCTGCATCTTCAAAGCTTTGGTTGTGATACATCTCTGTTTTGAGTAAAGCAAAAAAGTTTTCAGCAACCGCATTATCCAAGCAGTTACCTTTTCTCGACATGCTTTGTGTTAACCCACTCTCCGCTACCTTTTTCTGATACTGTCGATGACGATATTGCCAACCTTGATCGCTATGTATAATTGGCTTTGAGTTGGGTTTGAGCTTTGATATGGCTTCCGTTAGCATATCCGTGACAAGCGGCAAGCAGGCATTTTTGGCCACTCTATAAGCAACTACCTCCTGAGTAAACAAGTCGACCACGGGAGACAAGTATACTTTCTGCTCTTTGACTTTGAACTCCGTGACATCAGTTACCCACTTTTCATCGGGTTGAGTCGCACTAAAATCTCTTTCAAGCAGGTTAGGAGCAGCTGTTCCAGACTCTCCTCGGTATGAACGATACTTTTTAATCCTGACCGTCGATTTAAGGTTGAGCTGAGCCATAAGCCTTTGAACCGTTTTGTGATTAAGCACGAACCCCTGATTTTTTAGTTCCAAGTGAATACGGCGGTAGCCGTATCGACCCTTATGTTCATGATAAATTGACTTTATCAACCGCAGCTCACGTTCGTAGCTATTTGGGCGCTTGTTTGTTTGAGCTTGATAATAAAAGACACTTTTTGCCAGCTGTAGAGTCTGCAGTAAGTGCTTCAGCGGGTACTTGCCTTTAAGAGTTAGAGCTATGACCGCTTTTTCTTTGTTCGACGGTTTTTTTCCTGCTCCAACTCTTCCAACTTTTTTAGAACGGCATTCTCGGTTCGTAAGTAGACCAACTCCTCTTTTAGCTCCTCAAGTGTCATTTCATTATCAGGCTTAGTGGTACGTTGAGGTTGCTGTTTCATTGAGGGTCTTCCTTTCTGGCGCATTTTGAGCCCCTTGATACCGAGCTCATTAAATCTTTTGAGCCAGACAGAGAGTATCCCAGGGGATGAGAGGTTTAATACAGCGCTAGTGTGCGTGAGAGACCATTCATTCGTCCACATTAAATTCAATGCTTTTCGTTTTGTTTGAGCAGTCGCGGCATGCTTAGTTGGTAAAAATGAATCAGTACCATGGATGGCAAAGACTTGAGCCCAATACCGTATCTGCCTTGAAGAAATTGAATATTGTTTTGCTAA
>NZ_JBFRTQ010000040.1:0-22567 GCF_041474195.1 Vibrio sp. 10N.222.52.C3
CTTTAACTGATCGGCATTAGAGCACTAGGCTCGGTTTTTTAATAACTGTTGTTACTGTAAAGATTACAGCTCAGCGTTGTGGTAAACCTGCTGAACGTCATCACAGTCGTCAAGCATGTCTAAGAACTTCTGGAACTTCTCAGAATCTTCTTCAGCTACTGGCGTAGTTGTTTGAGGAACGAAAGTGATTTCCTCAACGTCTAGCGTTAGCTCTGGGAACGCAGTGTTTAGTGCAGTCTTCGTTTTGAAGAACTCAGTCGTTGGAGCGAATACAGTGATAACACCGTCTTCTAGCTCAACGTCAGTCACGTCTACGTCTTCCATCATTAGCGTTTCTAGGATGATCTCGTCGTCTTCGCCTTTAAACTGGAATACAGCTTGGTGAGCGAACATGTGAGAAACAGTACCTTCAACACCGATTTTCGCACCAGTCTTAACGAAACATTGGCGAACGTCTTGGAAAGTACGGTTGCCGTTGTCAGTTAGACAGTCAACGATTACGCTTGTGCCACCTGGGCCAAAACCTTCGTAACGAGCTGGTTGGAAGTCTTCACCGCCGCCGCCGTTCGCTTTATCGATCGCTTTGTCGATAACGTGAGCTGGTACTTGGTCTTTCTTCGCTTTAGCAATCAGGTGCTTAAGAGGTAGGTTCATGTCTGGGTCAGAGCTGCCGTTCTTAGCCAGTACGTAAATCTCTTTACCGTATTTAGAATAAACTTTAATTTTTGCGCCTGCAGTTTTCGCCATTGAGGCCTTGCGCACTTCAAAACTTCTTCCCATCGGGATCTTCTCTCTGATTCAATTAACGGTGCAAATTCTAGCAAATTACTGTGTCATTTCAATTCTACAGCACTGCTGGGCAAGGTTTGTCTGCGTTTATGCGACACCCATTACCCGTTTGTATTTTTCTACAGACTGATCAAACCAAGCCTTTTCTTCTGGGTCACCTAGCTTCATTGCTTCTTCAACAATGGCTTCAGGGCCACATTTCGCTTGCTTCAGTTTCCATACAAGAAACGATGCTTGCTTATCCAGTTCGATTTTATTTTTCTCACTGGGTGGAAGGAGTGAAAGGTTGATAGACATTATTAGCCTTCGTCTGTAATACGCTTGGCCGAGAAATATATCATAGAGCAGCCTCATAAAACCAATACTATGAGCAATAGTGGGGGTTGTAGGACGAGAAAGCAGCAAGTCGCTGATGCAGGTCAAGCTAGTTTGGGAAAGTGCGTTTGGCTAAAGAGCCGTTACAAGATAAAAAGTAGAGGGGTAAATGTTATCTTTGTATGGCCAATGCTGCTGCATTTCGAGAAAAGCAGCAGCATAACTAACACGCTTACTCTATATTAGTAAAAGCTTGGCAAGGGAGGTCTAAAGGAACTTCAAAAGTGACTCTATGAGCAATGTTTGATTCATCTAAGTTTTTAATACCGCCTCCGATAGAGAAAACTGATAATTTGGCTTTTGCGCTAGCATCAACATCAGTGCTTTCTTTTACTTGGATTGCTATATCAAATTTAATAGTTTGCTTTGGTGGCTTTTCAGGGTGTACATCAAAACCAACATCAATAAACGTTGCATGAGGATTAACAGTGCCACCTAACGAAGAAACCTCTTGAGCAGCATCATTCACGCCTTTTACTATCTGTACTAACGTCTCTTTAATATACTCATCTAACTGCATCATTTAACTCGATTCATCACGCTTATCAAAGTATCATAATACCAATATAGAACTGCAGTTGCATAACATTATTCTTTTGAGATTTATGAGTTTTTGATACTCTAAATTGAAAGCAGAGCAGGGGGATGTGGTCGCTAATAGCTAGGTCAAACTTACCCTGAGATACATCAAAGGCATAGACCCTATTCCGGCAACAGATAGCGCGTGCTTCTACCACCAGAACCAGATTTAACTAAGCAGCCATGCTCAATCAAAGCGTTCAAATGACGTGTTGCTGTGGCACTACTCACCTTTGCTACTTTCTGATATTGGCTGGCATTGATACCTTCTGAAAAATCACCATCGAGCATCCTATTCAGCACTTTTACTTGCTCTGCTGTAAGCTTGGTTTGGTCGATGCTGCGCCAATAGTTGGTCTTATATACAGTTTGGTCGACCTCAGCGAAAACCCCTGTAAACGTCTCGTCTAACGTATCTAAGAACCACATCAACCATTCGCTAATATCGAGTCCCCCTTTCTGGGTTCGCTCCAATATCTCGTAGTAATGCTTGCGGTTAGCGAGAATTCCCACCGACATCGCATAGAAGCGTACCGACTGCTGCTCGGCCTGTGCTAACGCCAAGTCGGTCAACAATCGAGTAATACGACCATTACCATCATCTAACGGGTGTAAGTTGATAAACCAAAGGTGAGTGATTGCGGCTCGCAATAGAGGATCGAGTGTGGCGTCGGTAAGTGAATCATTAAACCATTTGATAAATGTATCTAGCTCAGCATCAAGAATGTCTCGGCTAGGCGCTTCAAAGTGCACGGTTGGGCGGTCAATTCTTCCTGATACCACTTGCATCGGAGCGTCACCTCGTAGCTGACCTCCAACTACAGGGTTAAACATGGTGTAGCCTTGAGGAAACAGTCTATCGTGCCAATGTAAGATCCTATCAAGCGCTAGTGGCTCTGTTAGGTTCTGCACCGCATCCAACATAATTTCAGCTAGGCCATCGGTTTGTTCTGTCGTTGGAAAAGGTCGATCTTCACTGACACCGAGTTTATTGGCTAAAGAAGACCGGACCGAGAAAGCATTAAGCTTTTCTCCCTCAATCGCACTGGAATGGACTATGTTCGCTAATAAGGTGTCGAGCATGGTTTGGGATTGATCTGCCGACTGTGAGGTAATCTTGCCCAATAGAATGCCCTGATTAAGCCGTACTTCTCTTAACCTCACGCCTATTTTCTGATTATCCCAAACAAAGTTTGGCCAATTATCTTGCTGCCAAATCCACATATTACACCCCATGATGCGAAAGTATCACTTATTCAACTCATACTATGAGCTGTTTAAGGCCATTATTCAACTCACATTATGAGCCGAATAATGAGTTAATCGCATCACAGAGGTTGCAAGAGTAACTCCTAACCTACAAAACTATTCACTCACCGCGAACACATCGCAGCGTGAGGCGCAGATGAAGTCATTTTTGTGCAGGCCTTTGATTGAGTGGCTCCACCAAGTGACGGTGACTTTGCCCCACTCCAATAAGATCGAAGGATGGTGGAACTCTTCTTCTGCCAGTTCTGACACTATGTTGCTGAATGCCCATGCTTGCTTGTAGTTCTTAAACTTGAACACCTTCTCAAGCTGCGGGATGCCGTCTCTTTCGATGATCTGCCAGTCTGACAACTCCAACAGTAAAGATTGTTGTTCATCTTCACTTAGGGCAATCGCGTCGATACTGCAGGCTTCGCATTTTTGTTCATTCAACATGTGTTGGTTCCTTGGGTTCAAAAAGTGGTGGTAGTAACCCCGCATCGATGGCGAGATCAGCTTGCTGTAATAGGTTTTCCTGACTGATTTTAAAGAGCTCAGATAGCTCGTCGATCACGTAATATTTCGGCTGCATGATGTCGATACGATAAGGCGTTCTTAAAACCGTTTGCAGATCGAACCGCTCGCGAACGGCCAAATCCCCTCCCAACGCATACATAGTTTCCGCTGGAGACGAAAGAATGCCACCGCCATAGATTTTCAGTTGTTGGCCTTCTTTTACTAAACCGAACTCAACCGTAAACCAATACAAACGGGCAAGATAAGCGCGCTGTTTAGATGTGGCGGCTTGGCCTAGTTTTCCATAATGCTCAGTGAAAGCCGCGAAATCGGCATTAGTGAGCATGGCACAATGGCCGAAAATTTCATGAAAGAAATCAGGTTCTTGTAAGTAATCGAACTCGTCTCGCGTTCTCAGAAATGTCGCAACTGGGAATTTCTTATTGGCGAGCAAATCAAAGAATCGGTCGAAATCGATCAATGCAGGCACAGGCTGAACTTGCCAACCGGTTGTTTCCATTAGCACTTTATTTATCTCTGGCAGCTGGGGAACTCTGTCTAATGGTAGATCCAGCAAGGTCAAACCGTGCAAATAAGCATCGCATGCGCGGTCATTAATCACGTCCAGTTGCCTTTTCACTAAGTCGTGCCAAATAGCGTCTTCTTCGAGGCTCCACTCAACCCATCCCTCTTGGCTCACGGGCTTAGAATGATATTGAGTCATTACACTCCTCCTTTCGAATGTCTCACTTTAAGCCTATCTCCACTCCTTATAAGCGCCAATTTGCGCGATTTTTCGAAACAAGCGATCGTGTAACATTTTATTTACACAATTCCACCAAGCGCTTATTTTGCTGAACTTTTGACTTTGTAAAACCTAAATACCAGACTGAAAACGTTAACTTTTTGTTAAAGGTAAAGGAATGCACGAAAGCAATAAGCCCATTTGGCAGCCAAGCGAGCAGCGTATCGCCGATGCCAACTTAACCCGATTTATCGATAGCCTTGAACAGTCTGGGTTAAACCTAGATAGGGACGTAAAAAGCTACACCGAACTCCATCAATGGTCTGTGGAACATCCGGAATCATTTTGGCAAAACGTATGGCAGTTTTGTGGAGTAGTCGGCTCACAAGACTCTATTAACAAGGCAGAAAGCGAGACCATCAAAGCTCAAGGTGGGAGCCGCTGGCAGCAGCCTAAATCGAACCGTGATGCGGTTTGGTTTCCCAATGCACAAGTAAACTACGCCGAGAACTTGCTGCGTTTGGCACACACCATGCCTGATGAGCTTGCGATTTGGTTTGAGAATGAACGTGGCGAACAACAGAGTTATACATGGGAAACCCTGTGTGAAGCTGTCTCTAGTGTTCAGCAATGGCTTGTCGATAGCGGAGTGAAACAAGGTGATATAGTTGCTGCGTATACTCCCTATCTGCCACAAACCGTGATAGCCATGCTAGCCGCCACCAGCTTAGGCGCGATTTGGACATCGACCTCGCCTGATTTTGGAGTAGAGAGTGTGATTGAGCGATTCGGACAGGTGAAACCTAAGGTGCTGTTCACCTGTGACGGTTACACCTTCAATGGCAAAACGTTCGATATGGCGGGCAAGAACCGTGAAATCATCGAACACTTAAACGAATTAAAACAGGTGTGTGAGATCGGTTATTTGAAACCGAGTAATGACTTAGAGAAGAGCGATTTAGAGAAGAAAAAAGTTGAACATGATGTGTCGATTCTAAGCTGGCACAGCATCATTAATCACTATCAGACAAAACCTCTTCGATTTACTCGTGTCGGCTTCAATGAACCGTTGTTTGTACTCTACTCTTCCGGCACCACAGGCAAACCCAAATGTATAGTGCATTCTGTCGGTGGCACTACCATCAACCACCTAAAAGAGCATCAGCTTCATTGCGATATTAAACCAAGAGATCGCGTGTTCTACTACACCACTTGTGGTTGGATGATGTGGAACTGGCACGTATCTGCGCTCGCCAGCGGTGCTTGTTTGGTTATCTTTGATGGTAGCCCGGTTTACCCGCAACCTAACGTTCTATGGGATTTAGCGCAGCGTGCTGACGTATCGACATTTGGCACCTCAGCCAAGTACATAGAAGCGATTGAGAAAGCCGAACTCTCACCAATCGACAGCCACTCTCTGCCTCAATTAAGAACACTGTGCTCGACGGGTTCTGTGCTTTACCCAGAGCAGTTCGATTACGTTTACAAGCACATCAAGCAAGACCTGCATTTAGCGTCGATTTCTGGCGGCACGGATATTTGTGGCTGCTTTGTTTTGGGTAACCCAATCTCGCCTGTGTATCGCGGTGAGTGCCAACAGGCCGGGCTCGGCGTCGACATCAAGGTGTTCAATTCGTCTGGTCAAAAGGTCGATCACGAACGTGGCGAATTAGTATGCACCAACTCCCTACCCAACTTCCCCGCTGGCTTTTGGAATGACACCGGAGAGCGCTATCACAGCACCTATTGGGATAGGTTCGACAATGTGTGGCATCACGGTGATGAAGTCGCACAGAGCGAACATGGCGGCTACCTGTTCTACGGGCGAGGCGACACCACACTCAACCCCGGTGGCGTGCGAATTGGTACGGCCGAAATCTATCAGCAAGTGAACACCATTGACGGCATCATCGATTCGATAGCAGTCGGTAAAAACATCGACCGCAATGAACAGGTATGGCTGTTTGTTCAGCTGCAGCAAGGTGTGAGTTTAGATGAAAAGTTACTGACAGCCATCAAAAGCAAACTCAAATCATCCTGCTCGCCAAGGCACGTGCCAAGCCAGATATTTGCGATCAGCGATGTGCCAAAAACACGATCTGGCAAACTGGTGGAGTTGGCTGTGAAACAGGTGATCAATGGCAAAAATGTAGAAAACCTCGGGGCTATCGCTAACGCCGAGGTTTTGGAAGAGATAAAGAGTGTTGTTTCGCTTTAGTGTTCCTATCTCAAAAAATCCAAGCTAGAAGAAAGTAAAGTAACCAGTTATCTATGCGAAACCTGACGAATATCTGAGTTGATGTCATCAATAAGCTGTCTTGCTGATTCATCTCTTTGCTTCACTAATGCAATGAACAGCAAATCAGTAATAATGTTTTGAGCTGTTCGGGATGCTATCGATGAACTTCGGTATTGGCTTTCATCAGCAATCGTATCAAAGGATAAATCCGCGATGCTTCGAAGTTTACTTTTACGAGCGGAGGTAAGAGCGATGACCTTAACACCTTGCTCCTTTGCTGTTTCTGCGGCGATTAACACATCTTTTCTTTCCCCTGAAAACGAAATAACAACTTGGACATCTTGCGGGGTAAGCGTGCGGGCTATCGCTATCTGAACGTGACTGTCTTGTTCTGCTAAAGCGGTAATGCCTAATTTCAGCAATTTAAAGCTAAACTCTTTTGCCGTGAGTGCTGAGCCTCCAATACCCACGACTTGCACTCTATTGGCACCATCTAACAGTCGAATAGCTTCCGTGCAGGTATCAAGTGACAGCGCATTGGTTGTCTGGATCATCGCATCGGTTTTTTCTTGCACAAGCTTTTGAGAAATAACGCTGAATGGGTCATCGGCCAGAATATTACTGTGCAGTGGGGTGGTTTGAATGGCGTGCTTTCGACCTATATCCTCCGTCAGCGCTAACTTGAATTCACTGTAGCCTTTAAAACCAATTCGCTGCGTAAATTTCACGATACTTGATTGACTCACGTTGGTCGCTTGCGCCAGTTCTTGGCTTGTCAATGAGGCTGCCTGTTCCACATTTGATGTTATCCAATCCGCAATTTTTCTCGCATTGGCAGAGAGCTGAGTACGACGGCTGACAATTTTATTCACGACTGACACATTTCACCTCGATTATTTTAGAATAAAATATTCCTAATGAAGAATAATGAATATTCAGTTCAAACCGCCACTTAAGTCGGAATGCCTGGGGTTTAGTATAAATTTATCACAATTATTCCACCTAAATCACCACTTCAGAATAACTCTAACTGTGATATTTATCACTCAAACGGAATATTTTATTCTTTAGTATCGCCCTCAGTTTGTATTGGGTAAGAGAACAAGTAATGAAGATCGATTTGAACCATTTGGTTACAGAGAGCCGCAATCCTGCAAGCGCAGACATTGATAAGCTATCAACAATTGACATGCTAGCCGTCATCAACAAAGAAGACCAACGTGTTGCGTTAGCCGTAGAAGAAGTCCTTCCTCACATTGCAAAAGCTGTTGACGCGATCACAAGTGCTTTTGCAAAAGGTGGCCGATTAATCTACATCGGCGCTGGCACTTCTGGGCGCTTAGGCATTTTAGATGCAAGCGAATGCCCACCGACTTATGGCACGAGCCCTGAACAAGTCATTGGCGTTATTGCTGGCGGGCACCAAGCCATCTTAAAAGCTGTAGAGAACGCGGAAGATGATCCTGCGCTCGCACAAGCAGATTTAAAATCGTTGGCGCTAACAGAGTCAGACGTAGTCGTCGGAATAGCCGCGAGCGGTCGAACTCCATATGTGTTGGGTGGCCTCACCTATGCTCGATTCATCGGAGCGACCACTGTGTCAATTTCATGTAACCCCGGATCTCCAATGGCAAATTCCGAAGACATTGCGATTACTCCAGTTGTCGGCCCTGAAGTGGTGACTGGGTCATCAAGAATGAAGGCCGGTACCGCTCAGAAATTGGTTCTCAATATGTTGACCAGCGGCGCCATGATCCGCAGTGGGAAAGTGTTTGGAAATTTGATGGTTGATGTAGAGGCGACCAACGCCAAACTCGTCCAACGTCAAATCAACATTGTTATTGAAGCAACCGGAGTTGACAGCAAACACGCTGAATATGCGCTTAACGCTTGTAATAACAACTGCAAAACCGCAATTCTCATGATTTTGGCTGGCATCAGCGCCGAAGAAGCCTGTGCACGACTCAATAAAAGCGGTGGTTTCATCCGAACTGCACTCGCCGACGAATAATTAAATTCAGTTATAAAAGGTAATTCAAATGGCAAAAATAACGCCTACCATGATTGAAGCTTTACTGTTGGCCGTTGGCGGCAGTGGCAACATTCGTAAATGTGGGAACTGCATGACCCGCTTACGTTTAGCCCTCGTAGACATCAATCAAGCGTCTCTGGATACCATCAAGAAAACCCCAGGCGTTCTGGGTGTGGTAGAGAGTGACGAACAACTTCAGATCATTCTTGGGCCAGGTAAAGCGCAACAAGCTTCTGAGCTGATGAACAGCTTGATGCTTGAGCAGCCTGAAGCGACCGTAAAACAAACTAATGCAGAGGAAGATTTGTCTACGGTTGCGGCTGAACAAAAAAAGCAAATGAAGAGCAAGCAAACCAGTGGAGTACAGCGATTTCTTAGTAAGTTCGCTACCATCTTTACCCCCTTAATCCCTGGCTTTATCGCGGCGGGTCTGTTGCTTGGTTTTGCAACCTTACTTGAGCAGACCTACATTATCGATCAAGAACCAAGCAAGTCGCTGTTAGACCTTGTTGCCTACATGAAAGTATTTGGTACCGGCCTTTTTGCCTTTTTGAGCATTCTGATTGGCTATAACGCCCAGCAAGCCTTTGGCGGCTCTGGCGTTAACGGGGCGATTCTGGCTTCACTGTTCGTCTTGGGATATGACCCAACCGCCACGTCCGGCGTCTACTCAGGGATGAATGAGTTTTTCGGATTCTCTATCGACCCACGTGGCAACATCATTGGGGTATTACTCGCGGCAATCACCGGTGCTTACGTAGAGAAACTGGTTCGAAAATACATGCCCGATGACCTCGATATGATCCTAACGTCTGTCGTCACGCTTCTCATTATGGGCGCGGTCACCTACTTGTTGATCATGCCGATTGGTGGCGAATTGTTCAAAGGCATGTCTTGGTTATTCCTTAACTTAAACGACAACCCATTTGGTGCCGCTTTACTGGCTGGCCTATTTCTTATCTCTGTCGTGTTTGGTATTCACCAAGGGTTTGTTCCTGTCTATTTTGCACTTATGGAAGCGCAAGGCTTTAACTCTCTGTTCCCAATCTTGGCGATGGCGGGTGGCGGTCAGGTCGGCGCGTCAATGGCGTTGTACTTCAAAGCCCAAAAAGACTCTCTTCTTCGCACTCAAGTCAAAGGGGCTATTGTGCCTGGTTTGTTGGGTATAGGTGAGCCGCTGATTTACGGCGTCACACTTCCACGAGTAAAACCGTTTGTTACCGCTTGTATTGGCGGTGCAGCAGGCGGGTTCTTTATTGGATTGGTCTCTTACTTAGGGATGCCAGTCGGTTTAAATACAGTGTTTGGCCCATCGGGTATCGTCGCTGTGCCATTAATGACTTCTAACAGCGGTATTTTTGCAGGGATGGCGGTGTTTGTTATTGGTCTTCTTATTTCGTATGTCGTGGGTTTCTTTGCTACGTACATGTTTGGTTCCAAAAACGTTGATTTAACTTAGGTAAAAGCAGTGATGAAATTGAATAAGATCATTTTGAGTACAGCAGTATTGTCTGTTGTGGGTTGTTCGAGTGGCATGAATAAATTCAGTAATCAAGACCTAGAGCAGTACCAGCAACAACCAGAAAAATACGCTGAAAGCGTCGTAAGTACGATGAATAACAGAGAGTTAATCGGTCAAACATTGATGATGGATTTTCGCTCGTGGGGCAAAGACCCATACACCGATGAAGAGATCCCTGTAACTCGAATTAACCATGACATAAGCTCGATGATCACCGACTACCATATCGGCGGTGTAATTCTATTTCGCCAAAATCTAGTGAATTCGAATCAAATCGTCGAGTTCACTGATGCCTTGCAAGAGGCGAGCAGTAACCTACCTCTTCTCATCGCGACTGACCAAGAAGGCGGTTACGTCACTCGATTGCAGAATGGCACAGAGATGCCAGGAAACATGGCGCTAGCTGCCTCTGGTGACGCGAACAATGCTTACGTTGCTGGCAAGATTCACGGCTCAGAGCTGTCCGCTTTAGGCATTAACTACAACTTCGGCCCTGTGGTTGATGTCAATGTGAACCAGAACAACCCGATCATTGGTGTGCGCTCGTACAGCAGCAATGTTGATGTGATCAATGAAATGTCTACCGCCTACATGGATGGTATTCATGAAGCTGGCGTGATCAGTGCACTGAAGCACTTTCCTGGGCATGGCAACGTGAGCGTCGATTCACACTACGATTTACCAGAAGTCAGCTACTCACGAGAAGAGTGGGAAGCGATCGACCTCGCTCCATTTAAGTACGCGATTGAGCACGGTACCGATTCCATAATGTCAGCGCACGTGACGCTACCAAGCGTGGATGACACTATGATCCAAGCGACCTTAAGTGACAAAGAAATGCTAATCCCTGCAACGTTCTCCAAACCTATTTTGACTGGGGTTTTACGTGACAAAATTGGCTTTGATGGGCTAATTGTGACCGATGCGCTCGATATGGGGGCCATCGCTGACAACTTTGATCGCAACTACGCAGTTCACGCTTCACTTTACGCCGGTGCTGATATTGCTTTGATGCCGCTTCAAATTACCAACCGAGATGAAATCAAACAGTTGGAAAGCCTATTTGTCTACCTAGAAGACAAAATGGAAACCAATCCAGAGTTCCTTGAGCGTATGAAAGAAGCCGCAACTCGCGCTATAAAGAAAAAGCTTCAAATGGGTCTGATTTACCAAACCACAGACAAACAGTTTGCCATCGACTCAGTAGGCTCTGAAGCGAACAAACTTGAAGAGAAAAAGGTCGCTGATGCATCAATCACGCTTATTGAAAACCAAAATAATGTATTGCCTGTCGATCCAAGTGAAGCCAGCAATATCCTAGTTATTTCTGATGAAGATAGCCGCAATGCACTTGTAACCAAGTACCTGAACGTTGTGAAACAAGAGACAGGTAATCACCCAATGTTCATTAGCGAGCAGAAAGCGGCATTAATGGAAGATAACTTAAATGAAAATGAGCTTCGTAGCACCATTGTAAAGTCCGATCTGATTATCATGTCGACATACAACCTAATGGGCCACGCGGCAAATGCTCAGAAAATCGTAGATATCGCGAACGCTGAAGGCAAAAAACTGGTGATGATTTCAACGCGTAATCCTTACGACATTGCCCATGTAGACGGTGTACAAGCGAACATCGCTATTTACGGTATCACAGGGTTCGACGTGACCAACAATGACCGCAATTCACTTGAAGCAAACATTAGCTCTGGTATTCGCACCTTGTTTTTAAACCCTCAAACGGGACTGCCTCTGAACGCACCAACAGGAACTCTTCCAGTAGATGTAAAAAATGACAACGGTGACGTTATTTACCCATTCGGCCATTCAGTGAACTACCAATAATTCGTCCTAGGAATAATAAAAATGATAAATAAAAAGTCTGGAGCTACCCTACTAGCACTGCTTCTACCTAGTCTCGCGCTTGCGACTGAAGACAACGCCGTAAAAGTTGAAACGGAAGAGCTAACCCAAAACTTTACCTCTGAGTGGAACGTTGCGTCGAACATTTACATGGAAATGGAAAAGTTTGAAGGGCACAGAGACCCTGATGGCAATGCAGTGATAGACAAACTCACCCCAGTCGCACAGCTATTCATTAATAGCCCTAACTCCAAATGGAGCTATTTTCTTGAACATAAAGTGGCGCGCCGTTCGATCACTGAGGATCTAAATAACACAGATAACTCGTTTCAACGAAACCGTACTCAGATTGGTGCGACTCGTAACTTAGTTCGCAACGATGATGTGGTCTTTAATCTGAACGCTACATACCGAAAAGAATCTAACGACTCTGCACCGGGAACAGATGCTCGTGGCAGCCACAACCTGTACTGGATAATGCCTAGTGGTGAGTTTAAGATCACCGATAAACTCTCATTCTCTTACTGGGATGCGTTTTACTACTATGATCGCTTCGTAGGAGAGAACGATTACGAGTGGGAAGCGGAGCATGGTTTTGCGTATAAACACAGTGATAGTTTCACAGCAAAAGTCTACCTATACACCGATTGGACTTGGGATAACGACCAAAACAAGAACTGGGAACAAAACCAGATTCGTGGGTACTTCCCAACTAAAATTAATGACAAATGGAGCGTGATGCCTTATTTCCGCTACTTCATCAACGAGAAAATCTATGATGCGTCAAACAACTACAACGTCGTCAATGAGACAGACGACGGGCTGCGTTTAGGTTTGAATATCGACTATAAACTGAGCCCTAAATCAACGTTGTGGGTAGGTATGGCTTACGAAGAAACCAAGTGGGATGAGTCTAAGTCTGCGGGCCTAACCAGTGGTTCAGACAACAGCCAGAAATTCTATCTAGCTCAAGCGGGTTGGAAGTATAAGTGGTAACAGCTTGATTATATTTTCGATGTAACAACATACCAACCGGAGGCGCGTTCTCCGGTTGGTATACTAATGATCATGACTTCTCCCGTTTCATTGATACTAATCTGCACCAATAAAACTGCACACTCAATCAAGCGACTTTCCAATACGTGAAGATATTCGTATATTGCTAAATGAGCAATCAGGCTAGAACAGAATAGTCCAAAAACGGTTTTGGTAGCGTAAGGGAAAAGTATTTGCGTTTACATCAGTGAATCTACATGGAATCATTCGCATCCGCTTGATTCTCTGGCATCGCCTCAATAAAAGCAGGTAACTGATTACACGCTTCGACAATTGAGTTAATCAGCGGATAAGGCGACATATCAACGCCAAAGCGCAGCGCATTATACACCTGTGGCACCAAGCAAATATCGACAATGCATGGTGAATCGGTGAGGCTATAAACTGAATCAGCGTATGTTTGACGATGCTTAGAAAGCTTCTCTTCTAATGCCGAAAAACCTTGGCTCATCCAATAGTGAAGCCAGTCTATTTTCGCCTCTTGCTCACACGACAACTCTCGCTCCAAATACTGCAACACACGCAGGTTATTCAGAGGGTGAATTTCTATCGCAATATCCTGAGCCATTGCCAACGCTTGATAGCGCAATGGTGTTTGCTCTGGAATCAACAAGGAGTCTGGGCTGCTCTCACACAAATAGTTTTCGTCCAAGTATTGCAAGATCGTCAGCGACTGATTGAGTTGAACTTCACCATCCACCAGCACCGGCACTAATTCACTGGCATTGAGTTCGCGATATTGTGGATCATGCTGCTCGCCGCCATTACGCACCAAATGGACCGATTTAGACTCATAGTTGAGTTGCTTTAGGTTTAATCCAATACGCACCCGATAGGCAGCCGAAGAGCGCCAGTAACCGTAAAGTATAATGTTCTTGTTCACGATGCTCTCGCTCATACTGAAACCCTATTACGTGGATTATAGCGCTCGATACTGGCTCACTTTTTGGTCTATCGCGCCAAAAATGGAATCACCCGCCGCATCAAGCATCTCAAGCTTGATCGAGTCACCAAACGACATGAATTGAGTCGACGGTTTACCATCACGAATCGTCTCTATCATGCGTACTTCAGCAATACATGAATATCCCACACCACCTTCAGAAATCGAGGTGCCATGGTCAGTGCCTTGTTTATTAGAAACCGTGCCTGAACCTATGATCGCGCCCGCCGATAATGGTCGAGTTTTAGCTGCATGCACAACCAACTCTGCAAAATTGAAAGTCATATCTATACCGGCATTCGGACAACCAAAAGGCTGGTCGTTGTAGGTCGATATCAGCGGTAAATGTACCTTGCTGCCTTTCCACTGTTCGCCAAGCTCGTCAGGTGTGACTGCGACCGGGGAGAACGCCGAAGAAGGCTTAGACTGGAAAAAGCCAAAGCCTTTCGCGAGCTCTGCTGGAATCAAGCCACGCAGTGACACATCGTTCACCAACATCAGTAAACGAATCGAATCATGCGCTTGCTTGGCGCTGGCTCCCATTGGCACATCTCCGGTAACAACCGCAACTTCACCCTCGAAATCAATACCCCATTCGTCGCTGGCAAACTCAATATTGTCACGCGGCCCGATAAACGCATCTGAGCCGCCTTGGTACATGAGTGGATCAACCCAGAAGCTTTCTGGCATTTCAGCACCACGAGCCTTACGCACCAGTTCAACGTGGTTTACATAAGCGCTGCCGTCTGCCCATTGATAAGCGCGTGGAAGAGGCGATTCACAATACTGAGGTGCAAACACTTCACTGCCTGTGACATGTCCGTTGTTTAACGAGGTGTATAACTCTTCTAACTGAGGTGCAACGCTGTCCCAGTTATCCAATGCTACCTGCATGGTTGGCGCTAGATGCATCGCATGAAAAATTTCGGTGGCAGCTACACATTGTTTAAGATCTTTACTTACGACCATCAATAGACCGTCGCGAGTGCCATTTTTCTTGGTTGCTAATTTCATCCTTGTCCCTTACTTCTTATCGTCAGCCATGGTTTGAGAACCTGTCTCTTGCAAACCCGTGTCTTGCCAACTGTAGACATATTCTTTGTTCTCAACGCTATCGAGTTCACCAGAGAACTGCAGCGCATGGCGAGTATCGATCATCACCGCGACTTCATCGGTGAACTTTTTCTTATGCGCTTGCCCAGCCTTAAAGGCTTTAGGATGAGGCCCATGAGTGAAGCCCGCCGGGTGGAAAGTCACCATACCCGCTTCAATATTATCGCGGCTAAAGAAGTCACCTGCGTGATAGAACAGCACTTCGTCGTAGTCATCATTGTTGTGATAGAACGGCACTTTCAACGCACCTGGATCGCTCTCAATCGGGCGTGGCACAAAGGTACACACTACAAAGCCTGCGCCAACAAAGGTCGTATGCGCAGACGGTGGCAAGTGGTAACGATGTGACATCAGCGGTCTGATATCGCGCCAATTCACTTTCACCACAGCCAAATCCCCATGCCAACCAATCGCGTCTAAAGGATTGAACGGATAAGTGATCACACTGACTTTGTCGTGGCGTTTCACCTGAACTTGGGTTTGATCTTCGGAGTACTGAGCGCGGAATTGATCGTTGATCGACGGGATTTCAAGAACCGCTGGATCAAACACCGCGTGATTGCCGACCATGCCCTTCTCAGGCAAGGAATAAGCCGCGTCGGTGTTCTCAATCATCAAGATGAACATCGGCTCACTTGGCTCCAAGCGCCAATTGGTTGAGCGCGGGATCATCACGTAATCCCCTTCACTCACCTCTAAATGACCATAGTCGCAATAGAGATCTGCCCTACCTTGGTGAATGAACAGCAGCTCATCACCGTCAGAATTACGCACCAAGAAATCCATCTTCTCATCCATGCGCCACACACGGATTTTGCAGTCCGCATTGTGCAAAAGATGAGGCACCGCCCAAGGGGTTATCTGGCTAGCTTTCTCCACCAGCGTAAAATCAAAAGCGCGAGGACGTAAATCACCCTCCCACTCCGACCAACCTGTTGGGGCATGCTGGTGATGAAAGTGAGCGGCAGGGCCAAAGAATCCACTTCGGCCCGCTTCTCGCTCATAAATTGCCTCTTCGGGGAAGTCGGCGTGCGCTTGTTTAGAGCACACCCCCTCCCGATGAGGAAACGAGATCCATTTATGCATCGTCTAATACTCCTCGACGAATCTGGTCCTCTTCAATCGATTCAAACAGCGCCTTGAAGTTACCTTCACCAAAGCCTTCGTTGCCTTTACGCTGAATGATTTCAAAGAACACAGGCCCAATTACCGTCTGTGTGAAAATTTGCAGCAAGATGCCGTCTTTGGTCGGCGCGCCATCAATCAGAACCCGTAAATCGCGCAGCAGATCGGTGTCTTCACCGTGGCCCTTCACACGCTCGTCGACTTTCTCGTAATAGGTATCTGGGGTTGGCATAAAGTCCATGCCGCGATCACGCAGGGTTTTCACGGTTTTGTAGATGTCATCCGTTGCGAGCGCGATGTGTTGGATGCCTTCGCCGTTGTATTCGCGGATGAACTCTTCGATTTGTGATTTGTCGTCTGAAGACTCATTGATAGGGATGCGGATTTTGCCACATGGCGAGGTCATAGCTCTGCTCACAAGGCCTGTCAGCTTGCCTTCAATGTCGAAGTAGCGAATCTCGCGGAAGTTACCGATGCGCTCATAAAACCCAGACCAAACATCCATATTGCCTTGTTTCACGTTGTGCGTGAGATGGTCGATTTCATACAAGCCAACATTGGCTTCGGCCATGCGCTGTTCCGCATCGTCATAGAATCGGAAATCGACGTCATAGATGCTCTGCTTGCCATAACGATCCACAAAATAGAGCAGGCTTTCACCGATGCCGTAAATGGCAGGAATGCTCAGCTCCATCGGTCCAATTTCTGTTTTATACTCTTCGCCACCGCCGCTGAAAGCTTGTGTCATTGCCGCAGTTGCATCGTTAACACGAAAAGCCATGCCACACACCGATGGGCCGTGAACTTTAGCGAACGCTTCCGCTTGGCTGTGTGGCTGCTCATTGACGATAAAGTTGATGTCACCTTGTCGATACAGCCAAGCCTCTTTTGAGCGATGCTTGGCGACCTCAGCAAAACCAAGTGACACAAACAGTGCTTTAAGTTGCTCAATTCCCTTGTGGTCAACGGCCGTGTATTCAACAAACTCGAATCCATCCGTGCCAAGCGGGTTGTATGTATCCACCATGAACTTTCTCCTTGTACCTATTGGTTTTGTATTACGTGTTTTTTGTCCTTAATTAAATTTGGCCCACAAGCGGAAAGATTGGAATGCATCGAAGGAAATGGGCAATAACGCTAAAAACCCGTCAAATTGTAAAATAATTGTTACGCACAAACCCTCACAACAGGAAAGTGAGTGCTATCAAGGGATTGAAGAGTGGTGGTTTGATTTACAGCAAAGCAAGAGATGTTACTTAATTGTTACAAGTGATTTTTTTGGCTAAAGCAGAAAGAGATAAGTGTATGTTGAACGTAAAAAGAGCATCACAAAACAGGTGATGCTCTTTTAAAAAGCTTCATATCCCAGCGGTATTCTTATGGGACGAAGTATCAAACCTAACCCATTACTTTAATGGTTGACGGTCAAATAGAGGTTGTTTCTCTCGTGAGCACGTCATCAATTTAGGCAATCACAGAACGAGACTTTTTCAAGCGAACTGAAAGCACGGACATTAAACTGATAAGCACCAATAGCCCGGTACCGGCACCACTACGTTCAACATCTTCAGCGCTATCATCACTTCTTTCAGCAATGTCTTCACTTGTTGCTCCAGATATCGGGATAAGTTTTACAGCCACCACCCTCTCGTCACCTACTCCATCATTACAATAAGCAAAGTGTGCGGTTGAATCATAAGCCATAGAAGAGGAGCTACTTTCACTCGCAAAACATTGTATTGCCGTCCCTGAGATAACACCCGCGTCATTAATGTCGGTTGCGTCCAATATTCTAAAGTGGTTGTTGGCATCACTGTCGTCACCACCGTTAGTTAGGTCGTCTAACCACCAAGCTTGATCATTATATCTTGCACGTCTATCAGCATCGGTACCAGTGTCGTTATAAGGGAAAATGAAGCCGCGATGCCTTCTTTCATGTCCGTCTACTTCAGCGTGAGTTTCGGCGTCAACATAGCCAACGATTTCATTGTAGCTGTTGATCTCACTTGCTTTTCCCTCTGCACTGTCAAAGAAAATGTCTTCACCTAAACTTGCGAAGAATGTGGCTGTTGGCGTTGTGTCATTCGCATCAGCGACGAACATACGATTATCAGACACACGATCCGACGGATAATCACCATCTCTTTTTGCATAACCAATAACCATCATGTTTTCATTAATGTCTGTTGCGACAGAATTACTGTGAATGTATGAATCACTCACTTCTACCGTCGCATTAGCGATAAATGTAGTCGTCCAAGCATTTTCCGAAACGCTGAAATTTGACGTACTGCTTGGCCTAAACACAGCAGCCTGCATAAGAAAGTTATCTGAATCATCTAGTTCCGTATTGTAACCAACTAAAACAGGATAAGAGCTATAGGTCCCTCTAGACGAAATCGTTGCAGCCCTCACACTCGCTTGTGCTGAAGCTTCATCATCGTTGTAAGAGTAATAGGTCGAACTGGTTTCCCAATCGGATACTGCAAAACGGTTTCCATCATCATTGGGACCATTCGCATCGGTTATATTCCAGACAAAAGCTCGATTAGCAAAAGCAAAGTTCTGACACTCTGGATATAAAGCAGGCTCAATATCTTCATCGATACAATTATCTAGATCCTCAGCATCACTGTCGGATGTGTACGGAGAGTCATAATCTTTGTATCCATCACTGTAATAAAAAGTCGCAACGGACGCGCTTCCGACCACATAGCTTTCCCCTCCATAACTGAAAGAGTCAAAAGCCATCGTTCTTCCCATTTGGGATATTATATTCGCTTCGCCGTCAGCATCGCTGATCGTAATGCTGGTATCGGCTTCAGGTTGGAGAACCGTAAATTCAGTGCCTGTATCGTAGTAACCACGCTGCCTATACAAGTGAATATATTGGTTGTTATAACTGTAGTAACCACTGCTGGTGTTACCAAGAACAAAACCATTCTCGTCAACTTTAGTGATGACCTTCTCCTCTGTTCCATCAACAAAGGAATAACTATAACTGCTCACATCAGGTGGGTTGCTGCCAACATCTGGGATCTCGCTTAGCGAAGAAGAATCATAAAAAGCCGTGGAATTGGTCTGATAGCTCAGCCCGTAATACGCATCACGCTCATTTTTCAAGCCTCCAATGCCCGCATCATCATCGCCATACCACAATAAAGAACTCCAAGCTTCACAAGTCGCGTAGCCAAGTTCGCTCGTGCAGTAGCTATAGATATCGTCATAATCCAAATAGTAGAACGTGTTATCGATACCAAAGGGGACCTCCTCTTTAAAGGAAAAACCTGGTTCTGCATTTTGAGCTTCCCCTGCGAATGCGTAATCGGTGTCACCACAACTGGTACTAAAGCAATCCGTTGTACCAAGCTCTGGTTCAACTGCAACCCCATACACCGATTCCGTTTCTACTGGTGATTCCTCCAAAACCACCCTATAAAGAGCAGCGTTACTATAAGAAGCAACCAACAACGTAGAAGAGACAACGACTGATTTTTTTACCATTGCCTTCATTCTACGGCTCCTAAAAAATAATCCATTTCAATACCAACGATAGCTTTCTGCCTTTATTGCTAAAGGCATTAAATTCATGAGTTCAATAATGGACTAGGATAAAAATAGAAAATGTGGAAACTATGTAGAAACAATGGAGGTTTAAACAACCTGACTTGATGGGCTGATGAACTGATGCCCTATTAAAGTTAAACGCTAACTTTCATCTCCTAGATTTATCCATTTTCTCTGCTAATTTGATCGCTAACCTATTTGCGTCAAAGAAATACACTTATATTTGGTTACGAATAGGAATTAAATTATGAAAAAAATCACGACAGCATTACTTTTACTGACATCGACATTCGCGCTTCAAGCGTGTGCTGAAAGCCGTGAAGGTCCAAGAGAAATGCCAAGTTTTGAAGAAATGGATGCAAACGGTGATGGCGAGTTACAATTAGAAGAGCTCAGAGGTCCACTCGCCGATGACTTTGACAAACTAGACGCAGATGGAAGCGGTGGTCTATCGGAAGAGGAAGTTCCGCCGCCACCACCAAGACGTCAATAATTGTTAGAGGGTTATCCAAAAATAGTGATAATTCAATGCGAGCTGATGGGGTATAGCACCCTGTCAGCTCGCTATTCGTTTCTAACAAAAAGATGCTTATACATGGCCTAAGATGAATAAAGAAATCAATGTCCACATTTCCCACACGATTGGTGACTAATATTGGTTTAACTCACTTTTGTCTTAATTCATTTTACTGTCCTAATTCACTTTAACTTCTGGAGAGAACGTGCGCATATCAATTTTCACTAAACTGTTTGTTTCAATACTAATGGTATGCGTGACCATGCTCTTTGTACTGACCTATTTTATTAACTCCAGTTTTCAAAGAGGGCTCCAAGATTTCACAAATAATAATGAGATTGCCCTAGCTCAAGAACTCGCCAATAACTTAAAGCAATATTACTCACCTTCCGAAAAGTGGAGGCGGCTAGAACGTGAACCACATTTAATCGCCAGCAGCATTGGTGGCCCCTCACGACCACATGCTCGTGACAGACACCCATCGCCACCACCATTAAGAGAGCCGGAAGCGCCAGATCTTCAACCTATTTGGCAACGACTCAACATTTTAGATCAAAACGGGCGAGCTATAATTGGACCTCCTGAAAACCTACATCACCTTGAAGATGGTCAGCATCAAGCACTAGTCGAAATAACACGGGATGATCAAGTGATTGGGTATATCTCCATCGTCCAGATGGATGAAATATCAGGGCCTTTGGCAGAAAGCTTTTTCAAACAACAAACGACGCATGTAAGCACTATCGCTTCGATTACCGTGTTGCTTTCATTCCTTATCGCTTTATTTCTTGTTAGGCGATTTTTGAAACCATTGCGTGCTTTGTCGAAAGGTGCCAAATCTATCGAAAATGGCGATCTCGATTTCTACATTGAAAAAAGCGGCAATGATGAATTGTCCGATCTCATCGGAATATTCAACGGTGTAGTCGAAACACTAAGAAAACAGAAAACACTTAGAGAACAGTGGTTATCGGATATTTCACATGAACTTAGAACGCCTATCACCGTGCTAAGAAGTGAACTAGAAGCGCTACAAGACGGTATCCGATCTCCTGAGCCAAAATACATCGACTCGTTACATCAACAAATCATCACGTTGGGTCAACTCGTTGAGGATCTTCACCAACTCTCCCTGTATGACATCGGATTTAACCTCAATGTTAAAAACAACGTTGATATACATAAACTGATTGATTCTGTGATCGTTCAAAACTCGATCCGTTTAGAACAAAAAAACATCACATTAACAAAGCACTATGACCATTCAGCCCCACTGTTTACCTCGTGTGATGAGAGATTACTGACACAACTGTTTGTGAATCTGTTGGAAAATAGCGCACGATACACTAGCGATAATGGGCATGTATCGATAGATGTTACCGACATTAGTGATAGTATTATTATCAACGTTGAAGACAGTGATCCAGGTGTACCTGATGCATCACTTCCGCGTTTGTTTGAGAGGCTTTACCGCGTTGATAAATCGCGCAGTCGCTCAAGTGGCGGTTCTGGGCTTGGCTTATCTATCTGTAAAAATATCGTTGAAGCGCACCAAGGACACATTACTGCCGACCACTCAGAATTGGGTGGACTACGAATCATCATAGCGTTACCAAAGGAAATAAAATCGTGATTTTAGTCGTCGAAGATGAGCCTGCATTAGCAAGTGTACTGTGTGAGTACTTAGAGCACTCTGGCCTTGAAAGTCATCATATTATCGATGGTAACCTTGTCATTGACTGGGTAAAGCAAGCATCGCCTAAACTCATTATTCTCGACCTCATGCTACCCAATCGAGACGGGTTGGATATTTATCGAGAGCTGAGAACGTTCAGTGACATCCCAGTGGTTATGGCGACAGCCAAGGTCGAAGAGATCGATCGACTCGTTGGGCTTGAATTGGGTGCAGATGATTATATATGTAAGCCGTACAGCCCGAGAGAAGTAGTCGTGAGGGTGAAAAATATTTTGCGCCGTTCCAACAAGCCCCAAGCCACGTCAGCAACGAACGCCATTGATATTGATGAATTGAGTATGACCGCCGTCCTATGTGGTATTAAGCTAAGTTTAACGCCAGCTGAGTTTCGGCTTTTGCACCTTCTTTATCAAAATGTTGGCCGCATTTATAGTCGCGATCAATTGATTGATAAAATCTACGACGATAGAAGAGTGGTCAGTGATCGCACTATCGATAGCCATATCAAAAACTTACGCAAAAAAATGGTCTCGATAAATGAAAAATGTGACTACATCAAATCCATTTACGGGATAGGTTACAAACTAGAAATAGAATAATACGAATCAAAAAGCCGCTTTCATTGAAGTGACCCCGTAAAGT